>JAUMWM010000171.1:4591-5859 GCA_030529705.1 Lachnospiraceae bacterium | reverse complement strand
GCACCCGTAGCGGCAGCTTTCTTCGCCACCACGTTCGTGTCATTTGCCGTCTTGTTGCCGGACAGATGCAGAACTGTGCCGAGAGCATTCATAAACGACACGGTTCCGTCCGGATTCTTTATGACCTTCCACCTCTGCCCGCTTTCTGCTTCCCATGCACTTTGAATGACATTTGTCCCATCAGCTTTCGTATTTCCCTTCACGGTGACGACCAGGCCGGAGTTTGCGTTTTCCATGCGGTAATATCCTCCTCCGCTGTATCTGAGCTGATATTTTTGCGCATTTGATTTTTCATATCTGCGCAGGTTTACATTTGCCCCATCCTTTTTTGAGGAGGATCTGACACCCAGCACGAAATCCCTGTTTCCCGAAGCCTGCACTGCATACGTCCCGCTGTACGTATTTGCCACCGGATCCGTCTCCACGAGGTAGAACCGCTGCAACCCGGTCCCGGCCGGTTCTGCCATGGAAAGCGCCGTCCCCTTCACAGGGGAGACATCGGACATAGCGATTGAAAGACCGCTTGCCGCGTTATGAATCGCAAAGGAATAGTCCGATTTTCTGGAAAGTTTCCATGCCTGGTCCTGTCGGGCCGTCTGGCTGTACAGAACAAGCCCTTTGCCGGTCGTCGCACTGCCTGGCTGAACGGCAAGCGCCAGCTCGCATTTTGCGTTGATGAACTTCCAGGATCCGCCCTTCTGCTTTTCTGCCACGAATTTCATGGCTTCGGAACTGCTCCGGTCTGTTATATAGACTCTCGTATTGTTGACCATTTTGCCGGAGAAAGAACACACGGCAGTCTTCGTATTGTTCTTTGGTATCAATTGATATGTCCCTCCATCGATCGGCTCTGATACGCAGTCCACTATTTCAAATTTCTTCACCCGTGTTCCGATATACTCCCCCCTGCCTGTTATGGTAATAGTTGCCGTTCCCGGATTTCTATTGTTTCTGAACTTATACGAATAATCCGCACCCTCTTCAAGCACCTTTCCGTCAAGCACAACCTTGAAAGCGGGCGTATATGCCTTCCCCGTATACCCATAGGACATACTGATGCCTGAGATGGAGGCACGGGAAATGTCGGGAGATGGTTTGTACTCCAATTCAAAGATGCAGTTTCCAAATCCCGTATAATCCCAGATCCATTCCTGCCCGTCGTCACTCCTCCGATATACGCCCGTGACATAATAGAATTCCAAACCGAACCGATCCGTGACGCCGGGAGACACTGTTACTTTCATGCAGCCGTTCCCGCCGTCCTCAAT
>JAUMWM010000171.1:0-4491 GCA_030529705.1 Lachnospiraceae bacterium | reverse complement strand
AATCCTCGAGTACTAAATACGCATTTATTTCCGTCCACGTTCCGTCTTCTACTCATACTTTCTCCACTCCCACAATCCTGAGCGAACTGCCCGTGCTGCTGTTCCTCACCTCAATCCTCTGATCAATACACTCCTCCAGCCTGCTGACATGGGAGATGATTCCGACCAGATGATGCTCCCCTTGCGACAGGCTGTCAAGCACCTGGACCGCCTTGTCAAGGACATCATCGTCCAGCGTCCCAAATCCCTCGTCAATGAACAGCGTGTCGAGCGCCTGCCCGCCCGAATGGCTTTGTACTACATCGGATAAACCCAACGCAAGAGCAAGAGACACGATAAAAGACTCTCCCCCTGACAGAGATGCCGTCCCTCTGCTAAGACCGGTATTATGATCCAGAACTTCAATCTCCAGACCGGCCGCAGCATTTGCGCGCCTCGCCTCAATCTGATGCATGAGTTCATACTGGCCGCCGGACATGATTTCAAGCCGGATATTCGCCTTTTCAATAACCTCGCGGAAGGTTGCGCCTATGGCATAGCGTTCGAAGGAAAGCTTTCCCCCATCGCCGCTCGCGCCGCCTGCAAGTTCTGAAAGCTTCGCAAGCATTCTATACGCACAGTCTGACTCCGCCAGTTTTTCCTTCTCGGTGTTCACAATTTTCAGCACTTTATCATGATTTTCCGTGAAATTCTTACCTTCATTCCAGCGGTCATTTGCATCTTTATAATTTCGATCAGCTTCTTCCCTTTGAGCCTCAAGAGCCTCTATATCCTGTTTCACAAGTCCCTTTGTCTGACCTTCCAGATCGCTGATTCGGTTCTGCGTGTTTTTCACATCATTATGATAATCATTCAGCTTTTTTCGCCTGTCATCAAGCCATGCATTCGGATCCGAAATTCCGGCAAGCTCCTTCTCCGCCAGCTCCCCTGACTCGTATCCCGTCTCTTCAAGAATAGCCTGAAGGTTTGCTGCCGCTTCCCTGCATCGGTTTTCACGCTCCGGGATCATGCCATTCTGGTTCTTCAGGGAACCATTCAGTGAATTATAAGTTTCTCTGGCTTTTTTGGCATCCTCTCTATTTTGGCGAATGCTATCCTCTATGGCCTTTTTTTGCTTCTCCCGCTCTTTCGCTGCGCTCTGAACCGCTTTCACATTCGGATAAGGAAGCGCCTCCCTTAAGCTTACATATTCCTCATCCCATCCAGCCAGCTTCTCACGCTCCTTTTCGATTCCCGTCGACAGCTCACTGTTTTTCTTAATTAGCGTCTGTAAGTTTTTACTGTCTGAATCGATTTGCTGCAGAAGAGCATCATATCTTTTCTTTTTCCTCTTAGCCTCCTCTCTGGCATTTTGAAGTGCCTCAAGTTCTCTTTTAAGCCCGGCATTTTTCCCGATTAGATATGAGCCATCGCGAAGTGTCTCCCAGTCCCCACAGTCTTCAAAAAGCTCTCCGGCAAGAGCAAGGGCATGCTCCTTCTCACTCTTCATGCCCTCTTTCAGAGTTATTATCTCTTTCTCTTTTTCCGCTCTTTCTTTTTCCTTCTTTTCAAATTCCTTTTTTGCTCTATCCACTTCCGACTGCTTCGGCACCTTTTCACCCGGATGGGCAAATTCATGCACATCCCCTTTTACAAAATGCGTTCTGCAGACCGGGCAGACAGCCTCCCCTTTCTCCTCCAGTTCCTTCCGAAGATCTTCCGCCAGAAGTCCGGACTGACCGGCCAAAAACCTTTCATACAGCCTGTCATATTTTCCTTTCGCATTCAGGACATCTTTGCAGAGGATCGAATAGGAATCTTCCGCACCCGCAAGTTCTTTCTCTTTTTTAAGGATGCCGGCAACTTTGTCTATAAGCCCGTCCTTCCCTTCTATTTTATTCCGTATTCCCTGTTTAACCTTAATGTCCGAATCCGCCGCACTGATCAGCACTTCCGCATTTTTCAGCGTTTCGGATTCATCCTTTGCTGCTTTCAGTGTCTTTTCCAGGTTGCCAAATTCCTGCTCGGCGGTCTCAAGTTTCTGACTGTCCTCTTGGATTTCTCCTTTTAATCTCCGAATATCCTGTTCTTTTTCTGCCAGCCTCTCATAGTCCGGCAGGGAGTCTCGAAGGCTCTGGATTTCATTCCCAAGCTTTTCCGCTTCCGCTTTTCTGACTTCATCTTCCTTTTCCGCTTTCTCGGCTTTATCCTTCTTCTCCCCGCTTTTCTTCAAATCCCCTCTCGTAACCTCTATTTTTTTCTGAAGTTTTCTCAGACTGTCTTCTGCATCCCTGCTCTCACGAAGGGCAGGCATAATCCTCCCGGAGACAACGGAAACAGTCTGAATCCGCCTCTCCATTTCCTTATAAGCCTCAGCCTCTTCAAGTCTTTCTTCCAAATGCTCCCGCTTCTTTAGCAGCTCATCCAGTAAGGCATTATCTGTCTCGGCTTTCTGGATAGCGCCGATCAGTGCGTCGCGTCTTTTCAGTTCCTCTCCCCTGCGTATATCAAGCTCTGCTACCCTCACCTCATCCTTTTTTACAAGTTCTGCCAGATTCTCCGCCAGATGAGGATTCTCCGCGGTCCACGGTTCCGTCAGTGATTCATCCTCACCGTCCGGTTTCAGAAACGTGTTCTCCATCGTCATCCTGATTTTATCGCGACTTACATTCCTCTCCTCTTTGAGGACACTCGCAGCCCCGGTAATCAGCTCCCGGTAGCGAATATAGATCGAATTGTCGAAAAGCTCCCCCAGAATATCACTCTTCGCATTGCTGTCCGATTTCAGGAACTTCTTAAAATCACCCTGCGCAAGCATGACGATCTGCCGGAATTGCTCCTTATTGAGACCCAGTATCTCCTTACCAGAAATCATCTCCGTAACCTTGTCTGAGCCCTTAATCGGACTGCCATCCGGCAGCGTCATGACCGCATCCGGTTTCGGGTTTCCGTATTCATCTGCCTTTCCCCGCTTTTTCGGAAAATGGATCGTCCTTCTGACCGTATATTCTTTCCCATTCTGTTCAAATGTAAACTCGACCGCAGTATCCTCTCCCCTGCTCACATGGTCGCAGTGCATCATCTCCATGGTCCGCTCGGCACCGCTGGAAATCCCGTAAAGCGCAAATACAATCGCGTCAAATATCGTCGTCTTTCCCGCCCCCGTATCCCCGGTGATCAGGAAAAGCCCCTTTCTGAATCGGTCAAAGTCAACCGTTGTCTCCTTTGCATATGAGCCAAATGCCCTCATTTTCAATTCAACCGGTCTCATTTATCTGCCCCTAATCCTTTCGCTCTGGAGAGAACACGCTCCACATCCTTCTTTTCCATTTCCTGATGCGCATCCTGATTTCTTGTCACCTCTCCGATATATTGCAGCAGTTCATACTCGTCATCCGTCGGCGGAGTTCCCCCGCACTGTTCCGTATAAAGGTCGGAAAAAAGATCCTCCAAAGCCTTCTCACCGACCCGCCCCGCCTCCGAAGCCCCCGCACTGCCCATAAAGGCATGGTAGTCAGACAGGAATTCCAACAGAACGCTTCCGCGTTCTGCAAGCAGGGAGCGCAGATACATGCTGCTCTCGGGGGTCGTCCTCTCATCTGTCAGCGTAATGCCGATATACTCATTTCTGCCGGTATCATTTCTCAGGGTATCATAAACCGTTTCTTTCGTACCGACTAGATACCGCATCCTGTGCAAGGGTTTCACGCCTCTTAGGCAAATTTCAGCCTTCGATCCCTTCTCCCCAAGTACAACCTCGACAAAGCCCTTCTCGCTCTGTCTTGTTTCCGACAAATGATAGCAAATCGGCGTTCCGGCATACCGGACCTCTTCTCTCCCCACAGGGTAGGACGAGTGAATATGTCCCAGGGCGGCATAATCAAATATATCATATGCCGAATAGTCTATCTGTCCGACGCCTCCGACCATCGATTCGGATCCTCCGCGTTCGGCTTCCCTGCCATTTGCAACAATGTTCTGATGGGAGACGATGATATTCCTTCGGTCCGGATCAATATCCTGTTCTTCGATTATTCTCCGAAGAGCCTGCTCATAGGTTCGGATTTCCTCATCCCCAAGGACATGGGATACAATTTCCGGGTAGATATAGGGAAGAAGCCAGAACGTGACAGGACCAAACTCGTCCGGGTCATTCAGGGTAACGTGCTCCATCACTTTATGGAGCGTGCCTGCTATGTGGATCTTCTGCTTCGCCATGATCGATCTGCCAAAAGAGAGCCTTTGGCCGCTGTCATGGTTCCCTGCTATGAGCATCACCGAGATGTTCATCTCCGCCAGATTCGTCAGAAAGTAATCAAGGAGTTCAACGGCATCCCCGGACGGGGCAGACCTGTCATAGACATCTCCCGCAATGACAACTGCATCCGGTCTTTCCGAAGAACAGCATTCTAGGAATCGATCTACAAAGCAGTGCTGGTCATCCAGCATGGAAAGACCATATATGGACTTGCCAAAGTGCAAGTCTCCCAGATGAAAGAATTTCAAAATATT
>JAUMWM010000170.1 GCA_030529705.1 Lachnospiraceae bacterium | reverse complement strand
AAGGGAAGGAGGAAAGGAGCCACCGGACCTGCCAGAACCGCTTCCTGGACTGCACCGACTTCAGGGCGTGCCGGTCGCTGGATGACCTGAACCAGCTTTACTGGGCATATCTCGAGCGGGACTATCAGAATAAGAAGCATTCCAGCCTGGGGATGTCCCCGAGGGAGAGGTATATGCAGGACTACGACAGGATCCGGTTCATGGACCCTGCCGGCCTGGACGAGGCTTTCCTGCATTATGCCACCCGCCGCGTGGACAAGACGGCCTGCGTTTCCCTGTTCAGGACGAAATACGAGGTGCCGCAGAAATACATCGGCCAGAAAATCAGCCTGCGGTACCCGCCGGAAGACCATTCCGTGATCTATGTCTATGATGAGGATACCGGGAAGCGCCTGGACGAGGCCAGGCCGGTCAACAAGTCGGACAACCGGGTGCGCAGGCGCAGGAAGAATATCAGTTACGCAGATCCGGAAGGGAGGGATGGAAGTGTTTAAGCCATACTGGGGGATGTCAAAGGACCCATTTACGAAGGAGATAGACGTGAAGGACGCATTTATGAGCGAGGACATCCGGCAGGTGCTGCAGCGCCTGGACCACGTCCGCAGGTATCCGGGGATTGCAGTCATAACGGCCTGCCCGGGGAGCGGCAAGACACTCGGCATCCGCATTTTCTCATCCGGGCTCAACCCGAACCTGTACAAGGTGGTCTACATCAAGATCACCAACGTCTCGGAGACGGAGTTCTTCCGCATGCTTGCGGAGAAGCTCGGGCTGGAGCCATCCTACCGGAAGGGGGACAACATCCGGAAAGTCAATGAGAGGATGAAGAAACTGGCCCGGGACCAGAAAGTCATGCCGGTCATCATCGTTGACGAGGCACAGGGGATCAGGAAAGGGAGCGGGTATTTCCTGTCATTCCAGGAAATGATGAACTTTGAGATGGACAGCAGGAATTACGGCATCCTGGTGCTGGCCGGGCACCCGGTCCTGAATGACACGCTCAGCCTCGAGCAGAACGAGGCTTTCAACCAGAGGATCCTTGTCAGCTATGACTTCCAGGGGATGTCCGGGGATGAAGTGGGCGAATACGTCAGGAGCCGCATGCTGCTGGCCGACGCAACGCCGGAAATATTCGACCCGGCCGCAGTAAACGCCCTGTACGAGTGCTGCCAGGGGAGCGTGCGGAGGCTGAACAGGCTGTGCCGGACCGCCCTCCTGATCGGGGCAAACGAGCATTCCAAGACGGTAACGGCAGAAACGGTCAGGGCGGCGGCTTCAGAAGTTTCGCTATTGCAGAAATGAAACGCAGGGCGGGGATTCAGTGCCCGGGTGCCTGTACATTTTCATATCAGAACTTTTGTACATATCACATCATGAATGGCCATGGATGCGCACGGGATGCGCAGGCCGTGCGCAGGAAAACACGGCGGCCGGGGAAAGGCCCGGCCTGCCGGTAACAGGAGGTAATTATGAGGAGGCATTATATCGACATGCCGGACCGGGAGCCGGTCGGCAGACTGCTTGGAAAACTGGAGGACCTTGTCGCCGATATGGAGGAACTGCAGGGCGACCTCAGCGATTCTGTGGAGTACTACATGGATGAGACAGATGACATGTTCACGGAAGCCAGCCTCTACCTGGATGATGCCGCCAGGGATGCCTGGAGCAACAGGATGCTGTTCCGGGAGCTGAATGCGGGGAGGAAGGAGATCATCAGCCTGCTGGCGCTCCTCGAAGATAACGGCATATGCCCGCCGGATGGGAAGCACCTCAGCCGCAGGCGGCTGGATCCCGCCCTGTACCCGCAGGATCCGGACAGCCCGTTCTACATCCAGGACCCGGATGAACGCTTCGGCTCACTGCTGGCAGGCCAGCTGGCCGAGCTCCGGGTATTTGAAGAGGCGACGCCCATGACGACGGGGGAGCGCGAAGCACTCCGGGACCACATCGTCAGCAGGACCGGCTTTGACCCGGATGCCCCGGAAGAGTGGGTGCGTTTCCTCCTGGACCTGCGCTCCGGGGGCTGCATGCCTGTTTTGGAAGGGCGGTGACCAGATGGCGAAGAGCAGGATCAACCTTTCTTTGGACCCGGATACGAAAGAGCGGCTGAAAATGTATGCATGGGAGAACCACGCGAGCGTTTCCAAGGCGGTGACAGACCTCGTCTGGGCGGCGAAGGTGAAGAATTCGCAGGTCCGCGGCCAGACATCCTTGGATATCCGGGAAAAGAGGAACAGAGAAAAGGAAGGGCCGCAACGTCATTCTTCCTGATAACCAGTACAGAACGTGCAACGTTCTGTCTATACCGGACGGCTGAAGAGGGGTGAAATATATGCAAAAAAGAATCCAGCTGCAGATTGAACTGTATGACCTGATGGTGGCATACATACAGGACCATTACGATGCCGGGGACATTGGCAGATACATGAGGATCATGGAGGGGGTAGAAGAAAAGAAGGACGCAATGCTGCGCCACATGGCCTATACAGCCTATAAAACATCGCCAGACCCGGAAATAAAAGAGACCGCCAGGCAAATATATCTCGAAAACTCAGGAATCCATAGGGATTTCCGTTGGTAATAAGCGCACACAGCACTCCTTGTAGAAAACAGGATAAGAAGAGCACCATCTGAAAAGGTGGTGCTTTGTCATGCACTGGGACTTTCGACGGGGTGAACCACCAACGTGAGGATAAAGCAAAAGGGCGGCAGCGTAAGCTGCCCATTTCTTTAGCAATAGGCAGGATAGCGGAATGTGCAAAAAGAAGGGGATTGGATTGTGCTTTTCCTCTGACAACGAGTTGTTGTCAGCCTGAAAATAGGATAAAATAAATCGCAGAAAAAAGGTGACTTATTTCTGCGATTCAACAGCTACTCATGAGTAACTGCTCAGCAAGTTGCCTAATTCCTAGTCATCTTGAGTACAGGCGAAAGGTATTTATGATTACAGTGCAAAATGGGCATTTTTCCCTGTGCGATCTTTTTGCCCCATCTTGTGACACAACATCTGGGAACAATGCACTTTCGTCTCCCCCAGATGTTGTGGGGCAAGCTGGAACAAAAATCCTCGCACAGGAAAAGAGGCATTTTGCACTGAAATCATTTATAAGTAGAGCATACGTTGAAAGAAAAGATTCATCAATTACGTTCAGGATGACAGAATGAAACTGAACAATTACGCACAAGAAAAATGACCCTTATACATCAATCAGTTAAGTCCGAGAGGCATTCCTCTCCCTGTGGAAGTATCGCTCCCGACACCGATAGGTACAACTATAGATGCATTCAGCCTTATGCATTACTCACCCTACGAAAAAATCACTCCCCAACACCCTGTCCCTTTCATACAGATGCATTTCGCTCTGATGCAAATATCGCCTCATCCCCGATGAATCTATTCCTGCTCCGCTCTCGTCTAGGCTTAGATGCAAATGCCCCGGTCGATTTTCCTTACATCCGACCTGCTTCAAGTCTTCCGCCTTCCCCTCATAGCAACTCCCGTACTCTGCGAAATAAGCCGTCTCGTGCGCCTTCGCCTTGCCCCAGTCATGCCAGCCCTCCGTTCTGATATGTTTGCCGATATGGCAGCGAATCAGGACGACCCTAGCGTACTCGCGCCACGGCCGACCGAGATAGCAGGACTCCGCAGGGCAGTCCCCAACGAAGCTGCAGTCAGCAAATACATACCCGTACTCCTGCCCCTCCGGCGTGGAGGGGGCGGTGACGTAGCCTCGGATCTGCGGTGGCTGCTTCTTGTCAGTGGCGCTTTCCCTCTCCTTAGCTGTCGGATAGCTTGTTGCATCTCCCGCGCATCCAGATTCTCCGCTTACAGAGCTCCGCACTGACCTCTCCAAGGCTGCCGAATGGCTTGTTGCATCTCCCGCGCATCCGGTTTCCCCGCCTACGGAACTCCGCACTGACCTCTCCAAGGCTGCCGAATGGCTTGTTGCATCTCCTGCGTGTTCGATTCCCCCATCAACGAAACTCTGCACTGACCTCTCCAAGGCTGCCGGATGGCTTGTTACATCTCCCGCACGTCCGGACTCACTGCCGGCAGAACCCCGCAAAGACCCGTCCAGTTCTGCCCGTGAACCATCCGCGCCTTCTTCCCGGCAGCCCTCCTCCGCATACTCATCCAGCGACACCAGCGTACATCTCTCGAAATATGCCGTCGCGCTCCCGAATATGAAATCCACAGACCCCTCTATCCGGCAATCACGATAATACTGACGGCCATTTATCCTCGGTGCAAATTGCAGCGGCCCGCGAAATCCACCCGGCTCTACCTCCTTTGGCGGAAGCGGCCCGGTGAACAGCGTATCCTGAAAGCCCTTCAAATGCACATTCTCAAAAACCAGCCTGTCCCCGTCCGCATACAGGGCGATTGCCTGCCCCGCAATGTGCCCGGGACCCGCCGTATTCTCAATCGTCAGATTCCGCATCACGACATCATGGGCATGGACAAATACCGTCTGTGTGCGGAACGTCCCCCGCTTTAAGCCGTCTTCCAATATTTCAAATGCGCCGAGGCCGCCCGTGATGACCGTCTCCTCCGGGCCTGCGCCGCAGAGCGTTACAAATGGCTGCAGAATTTCCAGATGTTCATGGTATACGCCCGGCGCGATGCGGATTTCAATCGGGGCGGCGGCATTTGACCGCAACAAGCCATCCTCCTGCTGCCCCGCCGGCTTTTCCCGAAAATCTTCCGCAACGCCCTTTGACCGCAACAAGCCATCCCGCCGCTGCCCCGCCGACTTTTCCCGGCAGCCTTCCGCTACGGCATTTGCCTGCAACATGCCATCCTGCTGCTGCCCCGCCGAATTTTCCCGAAAATCTTCCGCAACGCCCTCTGGCCGCAACATGCCATCCCGCCGGCACCCCGCCGAATTTTCCCGGCAGGCTTCCGCTGCGTCATTTGCCCGAACTTCCTCAATAAAAGCGAGGGCCTCCGAGATCATCGGAAAGCCCCCTTCTCCCACATATATCACTTTCATGGCTGCTTCCCGATATACGCAAGGATGCCGCCATCGACATACAGAATGTGTCCGTTCACGAAATCGGACGCGCCGGACGCCAGGAACACGGCCGGACCCATGAGATCCTCCGGATTCCCCCAGCGGGCGGCCGGCGTCTTCGCGATGATGAAGCTGTCAAACGGATGCCTCGACCCGTCCGCCTGCCTCTCCCGGAGCGGCGCGGTCTGCGGCGTCGCGATATAGCCGGGGCCGATGCCGTTGCACTGAATGTTGTACTCGCCGTACTCGGAGGCGATATTTTTCGTGAGCATCTTAAGGCCGCCCTTCGCGGCTGCGTATGCGGACACGGTCTCGCGACCGAGCTCGCTCATCATGGAGCAAATGTTTATAATCTTTCCGCTCCTCGCCTCCATCATATCGGGCAGGACCGCCTTCGACACGATGAACGCAGCGTTCAGGTCGATGTCAACGACCTGGCGGAACTCCTCCACGGTCATCTCATGCATCGGAATCCTCTTAATGATGCCGGCATTGTTGACAAGAATGTTCACGGGACCCAGATCCTCTTTGATCTGCCCTACCATCGCCGCTACTTCCTCTTCCTTCGTGACGTCGCAGATATAACCCTTCGCATCGATTCCCTTCGCTGCATAATCCGCAAGGGCCGCATCCAAATGATGCTGCGACCGGCAGTTGAACGCAATTTTTGCGCCCGCTCCTGCGAGGGCTTCAGCGATGGCGAAGCCGATGCCATAGGCGGCGCCGGTTACAAGGGCTACGCGGCCTTCCAGTGAAAATGCTTTCTCTAAATTCATACTGCCTCCTCCTTAATATGTAGGTTACTTGTTTCGTGTCCCATGCGGTCCAGCCTTGCGCTTCGATCTTGC
>JAUMWM010000169.1 GCA_030529705.1 Lachnospiraceae bacterium | reverse complement strand
GTCCTTTTGGGTCAAAAATTTTTGACCCAAAAGGACCGTCCCCATGGGCCGAAAATGCGACTCGGTTTTCAGACCGGCTTCACTAGCTTCTCCAGCAGATCCCGCTTCAAAACCAGGCTCTTGCTGTGCGGATTGATGACCATCGCGCTGATATTCTTGTTGATGACGACAAAATGCGCACACTGGCCGGACGGCATCTGCACCCAGACGAATTTGTTCTGCAGCTCCTTCGGAATCTCATCGCGGTTGGAGAATGCGGCATAAATCAACTCCCCTTCCTTCGTTTTCATGAGGGACGGGGCAAGCCTGACCGGATCCTTCGGCTCCACCTTTCTGCCCTCCTGCTTTGCGGCCTGCATGGCGGCCGTATCGGAGCTGCTGAACTGCATCCGCATCGGAACGCACAGGAAGACCTCCGTCAGGGACTTGATGGCGGCCTGGAAGCTCTCCTTTGTTTTCAACTCGTGATGCCTGTCGATCAGGTAAGCCAAAACCTTTCCGTCCTCATCGCGTTTCCGGGCAAGTTCTTCCTGTTCCGCTTTTCTTGCCGCCAGTTGCTCCGGCGTGAGGGGCTGGGCTGCCGCCCCTCCGGCGGCCTGTGTTCCGGCAAATGGCTGCTGCCCTGCCGCTGCCTGCCCTCCGGCAAATGGCTGGTCCGCAGCGCCGGCTTCCTGCGCTTCTGCAGATGTGGGCGTTGCCGCCGCACCGTCCGCTTCCTGCCCTCCGGCAGATACCTGTCCTGCCATGCCGGCCTCCTGGTCCGTATCTCCCATCATCTCTGGTTTGGCGGCTGCTTCGTTGGAATCCGCTGTTTGTTCTGCGCGGGACGCTTCCTCAACAGGCGTCCCGACCTCTTCCTTGTTCTTCTTCTTAAAAAAATCAAATAATCCCATCTTTACCTCTTTACTAATCCCGCCCACATGTGCGGACATCATGCATGGCATGTCTGAATTGTATTTCCATACTTGCAGTCATGGAACCCGTTTCCGCAGACGATTACGAAAAAAGTCTTTCATACGAATTTACCTCTGTCAGGCGGTATGCATCTTTCTCATGGCTTCTTTATTGTTTTTCTCTGCCGACCGGACAACTTCCCTGATTGAGCTGATTTTATCCGCGCAGCTCACAAGAACGGCCTCCTTATGATGGGGAGGAATAAACGTCAGCGGAAACATATGATTTGCAATGATATCCTTCTCCATCTCCGTCAGGCCTCCGAGCAGTTCATCTGCGGCAACCAGGGAGTCCTTCGGATGCCTGTGCAGGCATATGAAATTATTAGGATATTTGTCATCCCTTCCGAGAATGCCAAGGTCATGGCATAAGGCTCCGCGAACTACCGCCTCCTCATTGACAGGAATGTGAAAAGCCTTAAGCCGTCTGCTAAGCTTCAGGGCAATGCACGCAACCTCTATGCTGTGATTTCCAACCGTCGTCTTATCATGATGTGTCTGCTCGAGCGCCCGTGCAAATTCTTTCGATTCCAGTATCTCCCTGCCAATACTGTTTACATCTGCCACGATTCTATCTTTCATTATTCTTAAGATTCCCTCCCTTTTATGGAGGACGCAAAATATACGTCCCTCTATAATTCTGATACTACCACTTTAGGATTGAGACATATATCAATGTCCCGCTTTCTATCCCTATATGCTGAAGAATTCGGGACACTAATTTTCGACCCAATCATTATCTTCGACGGGAAGCCGAATAAGATCGGCTCCATTGTCCATTTGCTTATTTATACGTTTCCGTCTGAGGCATAGTCAGCATCACGAACAATCATTATCTATTTTATGTCAACTTTTTTTATTTGTCACGTGATATTTTTATAAAAATCTCAATGGGAGGATCTTCCACAGGCGATTGTGAAAGAAGTCTATCATACGTTTGGTAATGGAATTCGTTTCCACGGACAATTATGAAAGAAGCCTTTCATACTTCTGCTCAAAAATCACCTGTGTTGTCGAAGCAGTAAATGTCATCCTGAGCGTAGCGAAGGATCTTTTCATAAAGCCGCTGCAGATGGTAAAAGATCCTTCGCTACGCTCAGGATGACAGGGGCGATACCGAAGCGTGAAGCCATAAAGAACCGCCGGATGACTCCGGCGGTTCCTCGAGTTTCCTTATTAACGCTCTGTAAAATCAGAACTTGCCAGCCTTTGCAGCCTCTTCAATCGAAACGGCTGTTGAAACGGTCATACCAACCATCGGGTTGTTGCCTGCGCCGATGAGGCCCATCATCTCAACGTGAGCCGGGACGGAAGAAGATCCGGCAAACTGGGCATCCGAATGCATACGGCCAAGAGTATCGGTCATACCATAGGAAGCCGGGCCTGCAGCCATGTTGTCCGGATGAAGCGTACGGCCTGTGCCGCCGCCGGAAGCGACTGAGAAGTACTTCTTGCCAGCTTCTACGCGCTCTTTCTTGTAGGTACCTGCAACCGGATGCTGGAATCTCGTCGGGTTGGTGGAGTTGCCCGTGATGGAGACGTCAACGTTCTCTTTCCACATGATTGCAACGCCTTCCTGGACGTCGTTCGAGCCGTAGCAGTTAACTTTCGCGCGCGGAGATGCCGGATCCTTGGAATAGCATGTGCGGGATACTTCTTTCACTTCGCCGGTCTTGTAATCGAACTCTGTCTCAACATGCGTGAAGCCGTTGATGCGGGAGATAATCTGGGCAGCGTCCTTGCCAAGGCCGTTCAGGATGACGCGGAGCGGTTTCGTACGAACTCTGTTTGCCTTCTCAGCGATACCGATAGCGCCTTCAGCAGCAGCGAAGGACTCATGGCCAGCCAGGAATGCGAAGCATTCTGTGTCTTCTTCAAGGAGCATCTTGCCAAGGTTGCCATGTCCAAGACCAACTTTTCTGCGGTCAGCGACAGAACCCGGAATGCAGAATGCCTGAAGGCCGATGCCGATAGCTGCGGCAGCTTCGGAAGCCTTGCGGCAGTTCTTCTTGATTGCGATGGCGGCGCCTACCGTGTAAGCCCACTTTGCATTCTCAAAGCAAATCGGCTGAATGCCTTCAATGAGGTGATATACATCGATACCGGCAGCGTCCGTGATTTCCTTACATTCTTCGATGGAAGAGATGCCATACTCTTTCAGGGCAGCGAGAATCTGAGGTTCTCTTCTTTCATAGGATTCAAATAATGCCATTGTATATTCCTCCTCTTCCTTACTCTTTTCTCGGATCAATCAGGCGTGCAGCGTCAGCAACTCTTCCGTACTGGCCAGATGCTTTCTTAATCGCCTCAGCAGGGTCATCACCCTTCTTGATGAAGTCCATCATCTTGCCAAAGTTCACGTACTTGTAGCCGATGATCTCATCATTCTCGTCAAGTGCGAGATCTGTGATGTAGCCATCTGTAAGTTCCAGATAGCGCGGTCCTTTGGCAACTGTGCCATAGGTCGTGCCGATCATGGTGCGGGCGCCCTTGCCAAGGTCTTCAAGACCTGCGCCAATCTGAAGTCCGCCCTCGGAGAAAGCGCTCTGGGTTCTGCCGTAGACGATCTGCAGGAACAGTTCCCTCATAGCGGTGTTGATTGCATCGCATACAAGGTCGGTGTTCAGAGCTTCGAGAATCGTAAGGCCCGGAAGAATCTCAGCGGCCATTGCTGCGGAATGGGTCATGCCGGAGCAGCCGAGCGTCTCGACCAATGCTTCCTGGATGATTCCATCCTTAACGTTCAGGGACAGCTTGCAGCCGCCCTGTTGGGGAGCGCACCAGCCGATGCCGTGGGTATAGCCGGAGATGTCTTTCACCTCTTTCGCTTTAACCCAATTTGCCTCTTCAGGAATCGGAGCCGCACCGTGCTTTGCTCCCTGTGTGACAGGGCACATGTTCTTAACTTCTGTTGAGTAAATCATATCATCCTCCTCAGTTCATCAGGTTTATAAGGAAAAATCTTATTATAATCCTAGCATAATTTGCCATAATACGCAAGTAATGAATCTAGTTTTTCGTCAAATTTAACGATTTCACGATAAAGAAGCAAAGGTTCCATCTGCACGCGTTTTTTCATCCCAAACGCAAGCGAAGGATCTTACGCCTTCCCCATCAGGAATGCTATAAGATCCTTCGCTACGCCATGAAAGCATGGCCTCTTTATTCTTCCACAAACTGCTGGTCCTTGTGGCTGAACACGTAATGCAACATGAACATGACGAGAAGCGTCAGGCAAATGCCGATAATCAGGGATATGACAGCATTCTTTACAAATCCCGCGATGATGTAAGTCAAAAACGATATCGCGGCCGCTGTCAATGCGTACGGCATCTGCGTTGAGACATGTGCGATATGGTCGCACTGCGCGCCCGCCGAGGACATGATCGTCGTGTCGGAAATAGGCGAGCAGTGGTCGCCGCACACGGCTCCGGCCATGCAGGCGGACACGCAGATGATGCCCAGCGGGTTGCTGCCGTCAAGCGGGAATGCGCTGATGCAGATTGGGATCAGTATGCCGAACGTTCCCCAGGATGTCCCCGTCGCGAAGGAGAGGCCGACCGCAATCAGGAACACGATTGCGGGAAGGAAGCTCTGCAGGGACTGGGCGCTTCCGCTGACGACGCCGGCAACATATTCCTGCGCACCGAGGGAAAGGGTGACCCCCTTGAGCGTCCATGCCAGGATCAGAATCATGATGGCGGGAACCATGGCCTTGAAGCCTTCCGTAAGGCATTCCATGCACTCCTTGAAGCCGAGGATGCCGCGAAGGGTATAGCCCAAAATGGTTACGGCCATCGCGACAAACGAACCGAGAACAAGCCCTACCGAGGCATCGCTATTTGCAAATGCATCAACGAAACTCTCGCCCTCAAAAAATCCGCCGGAATAAAGCATGCCGAGCACGCAGCAAACGATGAGGGACGCAATCGGGAGGATAAGGTCCAGAACTTTTCCCTTTCCTTTCACTTCGCCGTCCGAGCCTGCCTGGCCTGGAAGAGTAAAGATGTCGCCATTTGCCGCATTTCTCTCATGAACCGCCATCGGGCCGTAATCTATCTTCATGATCGTGATGGAGACCATCATAATGATCGTGAGCACCGCATAGTAGTTATAAGGGATGGCGCTGATGAAGAGCATGAGGCCATTTGTCCCTTTCGGGGCAAATCCGGATACCGCCGCGGCCCAGGAAGAAATCGGCGCGATAATGCAGACCGGAGCTGCCGTCGCGTCAATCAGGTAGGCCAGCTTCGCGCGGGAAACCATGTGCCTGTCCGTGACCGGCCTCATGACCGAGCCGACCGTCAGGCAGTTGAAATAGTCATCGATGAAAATGAGGCAGCCGAGCAGGATGGTGGCCAGCTGCGCCCCGATGCGGGTCTTAATGTGGGTGGAGGCCCATTCGCCAAATGCCTTGGACCCGCCGGCCTTGTTCATGAGCGCGACCATGATGCCGAGGAACACGAGGAACACGAGGATGCCGACATTGTAGGAATCGGCGATCTGCGCGATCATACCGTCGGAGAAGATGGCGTTCAGCGTTCCGATGAAGCTGAATTTCGAGATAAAGAGCCCTCCGACCAGGACGCCCACGAACAGAGAACTGTACACTTCTTTGGTCAGCAGCGCCAGAACAATTGCTACGATTGGCGGGACAAGCGCCCAGAAAGTTGCATACATAGAGTTTTCCCCCTTTACTGGATTGATTCGTGATGATGCCCCGCAAATGCGGCGCTTTTATCACACGAAAGTTTAGTATAGCACAACTTTAAAGAAATGGAGTGTTTTTCTTCGTGGAAACAGGCAGAAATTTGAGGTTGATGATTTCGGCCCGCGGGGACGGTCCTTTTGGACCAAAAAATTTTGGTCCAAAACGACCGTCCCCGCGGGCCCCAGCTTCCTTATTCCGATAGCA
>JAUMWM010000027.1 GCA_030529705.1 Lachnospiraceae bacterium | reverse complement strand
AAAATTCTTTCAAAAAAGAGGGCGGAAAAACGAATTTTCTACTTCTTCGAAGCCATGTAATTATATTTATCCGTCCGTTATCCTTCTTTGAAATCAATTGATTCAGATATTGAGTTCCCGGATACATGCGTTGATACAGTGTTATAAACAATCTGTCAGGAAACGGAAATATACATCCTAAGATATCAGCAGATAAAAGTAAAAAGGGGACGGTTCCTTTACGTGGTTTTTCCCATAAAAGAACCGTCCCCTTTACTCATTTCCGTGCTGAGGATGAATCGGATTACTGTAAGACCTGCCCCTCTGCCTTGATTTTCTGATCTCTTTTCAGAAGTTTCTTGTGGGCACTTACAACCCCCGCAGATGCAACCAGGAGGCCGACACCTGCTCCGACGAAGAAGAACATAATCGTCGAACCGACGGAACCCGTTAAGAATGAAATGCCAAGGCCAGATAAAAATGCTACCGGAACCCAGCAAAATGCACAGAGTAGTATTCCGATGAGCCGGAATTGCCTTGAACTTGCATGAACCCCGTTATACCGGGTCGTCACGAATGACAGTGCTTCAGGATCCAAAACACAGCGTTCTTTGCGGATATATTTCCAACGCTCATTAAGCCGTCCCGACCAGACGAAAAGCAGCACGCCGCATACGATAAAGCCCCAAAAAACAAGCGTGCCTATAATATTGAAAAATCTTTCAAAAAAGAAGATGTTATTTCCGATACTTCCGAAAAAGATGTAGCCGGTTACACAGGTAATGCACAGAAATACGCCTATAGCACGGAGCAAACTGGTTTTGGTCATTTCCCTGAGATAAGCGCCGGCCTCCGCGACGGACAGTATCCTGCACGGGTTTGCTGTATATCCGTATTTTGCGGATCCAGCACTGCTTTCCGGTATGCGCTCATCCTGATTATCCGATGAATACTGTGCGTTTTCATTCCTCTCATCTGTAGTTTCTGTTACCTTCGGCAGTCCATACGGTATAAGGCTCCTGATATTGAGAAGATCTGCGAAGTCGTCGAGGTTCCCGAATTCAACTATGACCGTACCGACTGCTTCATTTTCAGACATACCTTCCGAGATCAGATCCGTATATTTATCCTCCATCATCTGCCAGAGCTCGTCTTTAGCTCTCTGCACTTCTGCCGTATCCGGCAGGCTTTGAAACATATTATTTAAGTAAATTCTAAGCGTTTCCATCATATCCTCCGTCCGTTACGATAAAGCGCTCGATGACATCCTTCGTCAGTTCCCATTCCGCGCATTTGTCGTTGTAATAGTTGCGTCCTTTGCCTGTGATCCGATAATAGGTTCGCTTCTTTCCGTTCTCCGCTATCTGTGAAAAAGACTCGATATATCCGTTTTTCTCCATTCTGGAAAATGCCGAATAAAGCGTAGTCTCCTTAATGATGTACTTCCGGTCGGTCATTGTACGAATCATTTTGGAAATCTCGTATCCGTAAGAATCCTTGTTGAGAATCAGAAAGAGGATCATCGTATCGTTGTATCCGCGGATCACATCGCTGCTAATCTCGGTCAATTCGCTTTCCTCCTACATATGTCCTGGGTTTTCCGTTCCTGTAAAAATGAGTATTTCTGTGCTGACAGGTTTACAATGTCAGTCGTTATAACGACTGACGATACATTGTCTATCGTAGTATGTCTGTCGTATTAACTATACTGCGTCGAAAACGAGTTGTCAACAGGTTTTTGTAAGAAGCGCCGTATAGTGTAAGCGTTATCTTGCGTTGGAGGAGTTATGGTCGCACATTTACTCTACATCAACGAGGATAACGCTTCAACTTTTTTGATGTGAAAAAAATTTTTGAGACTGGAAACTTACGATAGCTACCGCGTAAGCGGTTTGGTACAATAAGGAGTATGGATACGAAGATTTTACTGGTCGCAGTCAATGCGAAATATATACACCCCTGCCCCGCAGTGTACTCCCTGTCCGCAAGCTGCGGACATCCGGAATCCGTAGAGATAGCGGAATTCACGATCAATGATCGCTACCAGGACATTCTGGACGAAATCCTCGAATGGGAGGCGGCGCTTATAGGATTTTCAAGCTACATATGGAACACGGAGATCCTCCTGAATCTCGCGGCAGATATTCGGAGGGTGCGGAGGGATGCGGTCATCCTTTTTGCAGGAGGACCGGAGGCTTCTTATGCGCCGGAAAGGTTTCTTGCCGTCTGTGATTTCGTCGTCTGTGGGGAAGGGGAGGTACCGTTCAATCGGATTATGGATCTTGCGGCAGATGTACTGGAAGACCATCCTTCCGGCATGATGGGGAGTCCCCGCAGCTTGGCGGCACTTAAAGCAGAGATTCTTGCAAATGTCCCCGGCCTCGTCTTTCGACCTGGCACTTATAAGGGCTTTCGTTCGGATAAGGCAAATGCATGCGAAAACGCCGATCTCGACTCCATCCCTTTCCCGTACAAGGATCTGGCCGCATTTGCAAACCGGATTATCTATTATGAGTCAAGCCGCGGCTGTCCCTTCCGATGCACGTACTGTCTGAGTTCTATTGACAAGCGCGTTCGCTTCCGCAGTCTTGACAAGGTATACGAGGAACTTCAATTCTTTCTCGACAGGGAAGTGCCTCAGGTCAAGTTCATCGACCGCACGTTCAACTGCAGCCCTGACAGGGCAAAAGCCATTTGGACCTTTCTTAAAGAGCATGATAACGGAATAACGAATTTCCATTTTGAGATAGGGGCGGATCTTCTAGGCGAGGAAGAACTGGCTCTGCTTGAAACCCTCAGGCCCGGGCAGGTGCAGCTGGAAATCGGGATTCAGTCGACAAACCCCGAAACACTCCTGGCCATAAATCGGACGGCAAATTTGCCGAGGTTGTTTGAGAACATCAGGCATCTCCGCCGTGCAAACAATATGCATTTGCACGTGGACCTCATAGCGGGATTGCCGTACGAGGGGCTTCGTGCATTTGCAAAATCTTTCAATGACGTGTACGCATTGCATGCGGACCAGCTTCAGCTGGGTTTCCTGAAAGTGCTCGGCGGCACGGTCATGCAGGAGAAGGCCGCGGAATATGACATCCGCTATTCGCAGCGGCCGCCCTACGAAGTCCTCTCCACGAAGTGGCTGACATATGGAGAATTGGCCATGCTTCGGCGGATTGACGACGTGCTGGAATACTACTATAATTCGGGACAGTTCCGGCATGCGTTGGGGTATATTGAGGGGTATTGGGAGAGCGCATTTGCATTTTACAGGGATCTGGCCGGCTTTTTCCGCCAGAAGGGGTACGACCGGGAGAGGCCGGCAGCGGCGAGAAGATATGAGGTGTTGGCGGAATTTGTCGAAAGTTCCTGCAGTGCCGCGGGGGATCGGAAGGGCTACGGCAGCATTGAGGGGAATGGGAAAATCCTCGATGGCATCGCAGGGAATGTCAAAAGCCGATTTGATTTTGCGGTCTTTCGTGAATATCTCCGCTTTGACCGGGATCTCCATATTCACAGGAGCCGCCGACGGAAGGTGGTTGATGAATACGATTTCGGGGAGGGGAAGGTGCGCCTTGAGATTGATTATGAGCATCGGGACGTAATCACGGGGGAGGCGGGTTTTAATGGGTAAATTCAAGGAATTAACCCTTTTTGAATGATGAGTTTCACGGATTCTAAACGGAACCGTTTGCATCCGCCTCAGCCTTTGCTTCGGCTGGCAGCCCATCCATCTTCTTATTAAATGCGTCTATGTAGGACTGTTCGAACGATGTCCCGCCTTCCCGGATGAGGTCATTACGATCCTTGATTGTTACAGAAATCAGGAGCTTGGTTTCAAGGAGCACCTTGTGTCCGCTTCCTTTGCCAGCAGCCAGGCCATGACATGGACGGCCTGCAGGAAATCCCCGCCGTGGATCAGTTTTTCCAGTTCCTCGGCCCCGTGGAGGCGCACATGCAGGAACTCGATCTCGTCGATATATTTTGACACTGTAATCAATTATAAGGTATACTATAACGGAAGCGAGGTAGAAGTTTAAGATCCACTGTAAACAGTGCCCGGGCATGTTCTCAGGGTCAGAAAAGAGGTAAATATGGAAGACTTTAATGCAAATGTTATGGACACTGACTCCTTCTCTCCGGACCCCTACGTCCCCAAGAAGAAAAGCTTCTTTTGGCGTCCCTGCGGATTCTGGACGGATTTCTTCCTTGTCGCAACATTTCTATCAGCCACCCTCGTTTACGCGGGCTCGATTCTGACAGGCTTTATAACGGACGTTCTTCCCGCATCCAAGTGGCTCACCGCCATCACGGGCGACGAAGATGCCGCAACCTTCATGATTATGTATTTCGGCTTTTTCGGAATCTGGATCCTGTTCATGATTGCCATCAGCGTCTTCCGGCCGAACCGCCCCATTTGGAAAGCCTTCCTGTATAACGGCCACGGGAACAACATCCGGTCCATCTTCATCGGCATCTTGATTGGCTTTGGCATGAACGGCATTTGCATCCTGATTTCGTGGCTCCTGGGGGACATCTCCCTGTCTTTCAACGAATTCAATCCAAAGCTATTTTTCATGTTCCTTTTCTGCGTTCTGATCCAGTCGGGCGCGGAGGAAATTGCGGACAGATGCTACCTCTACCAGAAGTTGCGGCGGCGGTACCGCTGGCCGGTCATAGCCATCGTGCTGAACGCCCTCATTTTCATGGCCATGCATATGGGAAATACGGGCGTTACGACGCTGGGCCTTTTGCAAATATTCGAAGTGGGCGTCCTGTTCTCGCTCTTCGTCTATTTCTACGACAGCCTTTGGACGGCCATCTGGGCGCACACCGCCTGGAATTTCACCCAGAGCATCGTGTTCGGGCTTCCGAACAGCGGCATCGTCTCCAAATATTCCGTGTTCAAGCTTGACGCAGCATCCGCCAGGAACGGCCTTTTCTACAATGTCGGGTTCGGCGTGGAGGGCAGCCTCGGCGCTTGCATCATCATCGGAATCGTCTTGGTCGCCGTCCTGATTCTGAACATTTGCAGGCATCGCGGCGAGCGCATGGACCACTGGGAAGAGATGGAAAAATCCACGGTCAGGAGTCCCCTCCATATCTGGCTGCCCATTGTTATTTCGGTCGTTCTGGGCGCTTTGTCGTACCTGATTTACCCTACCGCAAAGGCAAAATGGGCTGATTTAGAACAGAAAACAGAGGAGACAGGGGACGGTTCTTTGTCTCCTTCTTGAGGCGACAGGGGACGGTTCTTTGTCTCTCTTTGACAAACGGATGCAAGAGTAAAAGAGGAGACAGAGAACCGTCCCCTGTCTCTCAAAATCTCAGCACCGAGGACCTGGACGCCCTTCTGGAAGCCTTCCATAAATAAGGGATTCCTCTTCTAAGATATAATAACGCAGGAGAAAACCAGCCCTCTCCTGCGTTTTTTGATACCTGTTTACTTCAGATAGGCGACTACCTCGAATGGCCTCAAAACTTCAAGCCGTCCCGTCTCTGCTTTCGGATAGTTCGATACGAGCACCTCCGCGCCCTCCGGAACCTCGAAAGCATCGCACAGGGTCCTCTCCTCCCCAACGAGATTGGCAAATACCGTAAGCCTCTCGCCCGCAAGCTCCCTGACATAGGAAATAATCTCATCGGATCCGGTTGAAGCAAATTGTATCGACCCCTCCGCAATAATCTCCCTTTCCTTTCTGAGTTTGATCAGCTTCCGATAGAAAGCGAGAATGGAGTCCTCGTCCTTCTCCTCAGACTCCACGTTAATAAACGTGTAATTCTTCGGAATCTCAATCCAAGGCGTTCCCGTCGTAAAGCCGGCCTCATATCCTCCCGTCCACTGCATCGGCGTGCGACCATTGTCGCGGGAGCGCTCATTGACGATTGCAAGTGCTTCCTCGGGAGATTTGCCCTCTTCCTGGAGGATTCTGTAATAATTCAGCGACTCAACATCCTTGTATTGCTCAATGGAAGTATAGCCGGTATTCGTAATACCGATTTCCTCTCCCTCGTAGACGTAAGGCGTTCCCCGCATCAGGTGTATGAGGGCCCCCTGCATCTTGCCGGACTCTTTCCAGAAGATCTTGTCATCCCCAAAGCGGGAAATCGCGCGCGGCTGGTCATGATTGTCCCAGAAAAGCGCATTCCATGCATTTTTAGCGGCCATCCCCTCCTGCCATTTTTTGAACAGGCTTCCCAGTTCGCCAAAATCCGCCGGCTTCAGCGCCCATTTCTGGCCGTTCAGGTAATCAACTTTCAAATGGTGGAAACTGAACACCATGGAAAGCTCCTTCTCGTCCGGATTCGCATAGCGTACGCAGTTCTCAATGGATGTCGAGGACATCTCGCCGACCGTCACATAGTCCTCGATGCCGGTATCGCCGACCAGTTCTTTCAAATACTGATGAATTTTCGGTCCGTCCGTATAGAACCGGCGACCATCCCCGACATAATCATCCTCATAGATGTCAGGTTTGGATATCAGGTTCACCACGTCGAAACGGAAACCTTTTACACCTTTTGCCTTCCAGAAACGAATGACCTCCTTCAGCTCCTCCCTGACCTCGGGATTTTCCCAGTTGAGGTCGGCCTGGCTGACATCAAAAAGGTGCAGATAGTATTTGCCGATGGACGGAACATACTCCCAGGCGGAACCGCCGAATTTGGAGACCCAATTTGTCGGCTCGTGGCCGTCTACCGGATCTTTCCAGATGTAATAATTCATATATTTCGGGTCGCCCGCCAAAGCTTTCTGAAACCACGCATGATCCGTCGAGGTGTGGTTAAAAACCATGTCGAACATGAAGCCGATGCCGTATTTGTCAGCTTCTGCGATCATCTCCTCGACGTCTTCCATCGTGCCGAAGCGCGGGTCAATCGCCCTGTAATCCGCCACGTCATATCCGTTGTCCTTCTGGGGGGAAACGAAAAACGGAGTCGTCCACACATAATCTATCCCCAATGACGCCAGATATGGTATTTTCGAGGTGATGCCCTTAATGTCGCCTACCCCGTCCCCGTTGGAGTCGGCAAACGACCTCACATAAATCTGATAAACTGTGCTGTTATGAAAATTTCCCATTTATCATCCTCCTTTAGGCGCACTTTTCGCCTAAACGATATACCGTGCCGCTTTTCAGGCGGACCACAACTGTCTCCGCCCCAAAAGCATTTTTCAAATGCCGAGTTTGCAGGCATCCTGCGCGGCACCATAATTTGACTCCATGTTTCACGCCTCTTTATCGATGCCCTTCGCCTTGCCGATAAATACCGTAGATGTAAACGGAACGACAATGGCGATCAGCATGGCGATCGCAAATGGCACGTACTTGGACGGCAGGATCGAAAGAATGCCCGGAAGGCCGCCGACGCCGATGGAAAGTGCCGATACTTTCATGGCCACAGAGAAGATTGCCGCAAGCGCAGATCCGCTCATCGCACACACGAATGGGAACATATATTTCAGGTTTACGCCGAAGATAGCCGGTTCCGTTACGCCGAGGTAGCAGGAGATGCAGGATGGAATATTAACTTCCTGAGCATCCTCGTTTTTCCTCTGGAGATAGATCATGCCAAGGACGGCAGACCCCTGGGCGATATTGGAAAGAGCGATCATCGGCCAGAGCATCGTACTGCCAAATTCTGCGACGAGCTGGAGGTCGATGGCATTTGTCATATGATGCAGACCCGTAATGACCAGCGGGGCATACAGGAAGCCGAATATCGCTCCGAAGACGACGCGGATCGGGCCCGTGATGCCTGCATAGACGACGGCGGAAATGGCAGAACCGACCTTCCAGCCAATCGGTCCTAAGATAAAGTGGGCAGCCATGACCGCAAGGGTAATGCTGAAGAACGGGACAAATATCATCGACACCACGTTCGGTATTATCTTGCGGAAGAATTTCTCAAGGTAGACCAGCGTAAAGCCTGCCAGCATGGCCGGAATGACCTGTGCCTGATAACCGATCATATTGACCTGGATAAAGCCGAAATTCCATTTCGGGATATCTGCGGCAGCCGTACCCGCGACCGCATAGGCATTGAGGAGCTGGCCGGATACGAGCGTTAAGCCAAGGATGATGCCGAGCATCTCGGTCGTCCCCATCTTTTTCGAGATGGACCAGCAGATGCCGACCGGAATGCCCACATGGAAGACCGCCTCGCCGATGAGCCAAAGGAAGTGGTCAAGGCCTGCCCAGAACTGGGAGAGCTCCGTCAGGGTGTGGCCGCCCTGGAAAATATAAAGCGAGTCGATGACATTCCGGAAGCCGAGGATAAGACCACCGGTGATGATGGCTGGCAGGAGCGGAGCGAATATTTCCGCCAGGACCGTCGCAATTCTCTGCAGGGGGTTCTGATTCTGCTTCGCCGCCTGCTTGACTTCTTCCTTGGACACGCCGGATACGCCGGCAACCTCCGTGAAGTCGTTGTAGAACTCCGAAACTGCGTTCCCGATGATGACCTGGAACTGGCCGGACTGCGTGAAGGTTCCTTTGACGACCTTCATGCCCTCGATTTTAGAGACGTCCGCCTTCTTAGGGTCATTGAGTACAAAGCGCATCCTTGTCATGCAGTGCGATACGGCTCCGATGTTGGATTTGCCGCCAACGTACTCCAGTAATTCTTTGGAGTCTTCTGTGAATTTTCCCATATGATTCTCCTTTTCTTTTATGTTTCCACATGGAACGCTTTCGTCCGTCCGCTTTTTAGCAAAGACTTCGCAAAAGCCCTTCCATGTGTTTTTTTACACCTTCCTTTTTGTTTTCAGAGTTATCTTCGTTCCTTTTCTTGGTTCTCTTTTGCAATCACCTCTCTTTCTTATACATCGCCCATGCTAATACGAAATACATCACAATTTTATATCACGCTACTACATATATGCACATATTATCAGTTAATAAAATAACGGTCAATTATATTATCTAACCAAATATTTCTATTATATTTTGTCAAATATATACAAAACAATTTCAAAATCAGAATGAAAACTGTGAAAAATCACCATCTTGTAGATGCGCCATGAAATTCGTGCAAATTGATATCCTGTTTGAATAAATATCAATCTCGTGCTGAACAGCCAGATCATACCGGGCATGTGCAAAGCTATTGACTACCGCCTCACGCAAGGCATCTAACGGAATTTCAGGTATCTCTTGTCTCTGTACTGTCTCTCCATCGATAAGAGCCTTCCACCGAATATTCCGAATAATATATCCCATAGCATTGTCAATCAGCCTGAATATATTTCCCTCAGCCCTTGCAATATCAAGAAAGGGAGAGACAGGGGACGGTTCTCTGTCTCCTCTTTTACTCTTGCATCCGTTTGTCAAAGAGAGACAAAGAACCGTCCCCTGTCTCTCCCGCTATCGACTACCTTTTGCTTACTCTTTCCGTTTAATTAACCGGCAGAGTCATCAAATGTCAGACTGAGTACAAGGTGATTCATCTTCATAGTGTTGTTGTAGGATATGTCATTGATACATCCGTATACAATCTGCAGTCCCATGTTGTCCGGCGCTTCCTCCGGCTTAAAGATCTGAAGCTGATCCTGCGGATTCATTGGCTTACAGTCATCTCGCAGGCTTATAGTCCATGTATGGTCTTTTATTAAAACTCTGGCATCAATTGAATGTTTTTTTCCGTCCCCGAATCCTTTTTCAATCGTATAGCATGTCAACTCCTCAACACACAGTGACATAAGCATTGTAGTTCTTGTGCTCAGACCCATTTTCATGCCCAACGCGTAAACTTTTTCAGAGAAGTCCACTGCATCCTGCGGTTTTGTGATGGTCTGGTCTAAACGTTCTCCCCTCTCTGCTTCATCGACATGCGGAAGCATAATCAGGTCTTCTGTATGTAAAGATGCCTTTCCCGCATTCTTAAAACAGCAGATGAACAGGGTGATTGTCATCATCACTTCACATACCAGAAAAGAAGCCCAGACGCCTGTATCACCAAACGGCTTACTTAATACTAATGCTGCGAGGACCACATAGATAAAGTTATCACATACATTAAGAATCGTGGACAGTGCCAGCTTCCCGGAAGCCTGCAGGAAGCGGATCCAGACGATATTGACCCCAAAGAGGGGCATGCTTGTCACAAACCACCGCAGTGAGGTAGCAGTAAGAGGAATCTGTTCTGCATCTGTGCAATAGATTCCTACGATCGGCTTTGCCAGCAGGAATACGAAGATAGCGATCACTCCGTTTATCAGAATCATTTCCCAGACCGCAATATTGAAAGTTTTTTTCAGCGATATTTCATCTTCGTCCCCGATGTATATACTGGCCAGCATCAGGACCGTGGAACCTCCGGCAACGACAACATTTCCAATAATGTTGGAAATGTTGAACGTTACAGAAAGCGCAGAGACAGCGGCCTTTGTGCTTATGGCAAGCAGGAGTGCGTTGAGGACGGCTATCCTAAGGGCATTCGCAATCTTCTGGACACCGCTTGGCATTCCGAACAACAGCAGTTCCCCGGCTTTACCGTTCACATTGCGGAAACTGAATCTGAACAGCGGACCTTCTTTTAACAGCCATACCATCATGATCAGAAATCCTGCCATATAGCTCAGCGTGGTGGCTAAACCGATGCCAAACATTCCGAGATGCAGGAATACGCTTAACAGGTCTCCCGCAACATTCACGAAAAGCATGACCAGAACGGCAGCAAATACGACGATACGCTTCCCTAACAGCATAAGGACAGGCTGATAGGCAGAGATCATTATGATAAAGAGGTAGGAAATGACACTTCCTCTCATATAATCTAAGGCATCCGCAAACATGGGATTGTCCTGGCGAAGCCTTAAAACGTTAAGAACCTGTGTTGAAAATCCCAACACGATAACGATCATAAGCGCTGAAGTGATCAGACCGATCAAAACAGCCAGTGAAAAGTAGCCATTTGTCGCATCGGAATCACCCCTTATCATGCTTTTTCCGGTCGTGGATTGTATTCCGGAAGTCAGTATGCTGCCAACTGCTGCTGCCGCTATCGTAAGCGGCATTACAACGCCATATGCCCCCATGGCGTTTGATCCGAAAAAACGAAATATTATTATGCCGTCTGCCAACATTCCAAGGGATGCTACCAGCATACCGAGAAAGGTCACATAGAAATTCGACATAAAAAGTTCTTTGGACAGTCTGTCATTCATTATTCAACCAGCTCCACATCTTCTTTTTATCATTTTGGTCAAGTTGCTCTGCTGCCTCCTTAAAGTATGAGGAAAGCGTGTCAATGCTCTCGCGGTTCAGATTGCTCTTGGAATACCTCCGCCCGAACTTAAGCTTCTCGTTGCCGGCGTCATCTCTTATCGAGATACTGAAAACACCTGCTGAAGAGGTGACTGATGGAAGCGGCAGATTTGCATCTATGAAACCTTCGAAACGCATGGAAATATCCATGTTATTTCGATAATTCAGTCTTGCCATGTTCACGATGTTTTTGTCACTGTGATCGAGCAGCCAGGAATAATTGCTGTGTGCCATGGCCACCTTGATCTGCTCCTGCGTCCTGCCAAGAAGAGCTTCTGTGTCATCGTCCGGGCTGAAAGTCAGATAAACAGGCATTGGAGCAGCGAAAGCCCCGACCGTTCTCATGGAATAGCTGTCAGTTCTTGTGTTGTACAGCCAGTAGATCATAGACCTGTGCGCCCGGTTAAATTTGGCAACAGCCATCGCCATGGCGACAATAAAGAATGTGTTGTTGTGTTTGTCGCTTTTTTCCATTTCATATGGTATGAGCTCCACTGCGCCTTCTTTTTCATCCGTCGGATTATCGAGCCTTAGCGTTTCTAAAAGCGTATCTGAATCGGAATAGACTCTCTTGTAATATTCCTGTATTTCTTTTTCCTCCGGGCTTCCCTTGGCATCAAGATAGCGTTTTATGATACCGTAGTAGTAATCCTTGCGCGGGACATAATTCTCATTCTGATAGAATGAAATGAAGTCCTTCATAAGGAGACCGTAGGAGGCACCGTCAAAGATGATGTGCTGTGTGTCTAAAAACAGATAAACGCTCTTTTCCGTGCGATAAATCGCGCATCGATACAGCACACTGTCAAGCAGCACAAAAGGCTTCACCAGTCCATTGACCCGAAGCTCTTCAAATTCAGCCTCCGGGATATCAATGACCGGAACTTCAGAAAACAGATTTTCGTCATAGCACTGATAATACTCATCATCTTTTTTTACAAGCTTTGTGAGAAATACAGGGTGTGCCTTAAAGCCGTTCTCCAGAGCCTTCCTGAGTCTGTTCAGGTTGACACGGGGATTCAGTTTTAACAGGATCGGCATATTCATCATATCGGAATCCGGCATGCTCAGAAGGCACTTGAGCTGATATTTCTGTCCCGGCATAAGCGGGCAAAGCTGTCCGAGCATTGCGTCATTTGCCGCGTCCATGTCATAGGTTCTGTGCTTTTCGATATAAAGACACAGCTTCTCCGGTGTTCGGCATTTATAAATATCATCGCTGGAAATATCCAGGTCACTGCATGCCGTAACCAGCGCGATCGTACCCATGGAGTCACCTCCGCACAGGAAGAAGTCATCTTTTATACCGATGCGGTCTGTCTTAAGTATCCTGCCCATTTCATCACAGATTCTTTTCTGCAGATCTGTTGTCGGCGGGACATAGTCAGTCTTCTGCATATCTGTCACCGGGCTCTTTAAGTCTTTCCTGCTTATTTTACCGTTCGGCAGCAATGGAAGCTCATCCAGTCCGACATAATAGGTGGGAAGCATGTACTGTGGGAGACGCTTCGCGAGTTCCGCAGAAAGCTCCTCGGCGGATTTTGACGCAAAGAAGGATCCGGATTCGGAATTCAGGTAATACAATACGACGAAAGCACGGCCATTTTCGTCAAAGCCCTTGGCGATTGCATGCTTGATTCCAAATTGTTCCTGTGCGGCAACTTCTATTTCACCGGGTTCAATACGATTCCCGTTGATCTTGATCATATCATCTATGCGTCCCGACAGGATCAGGTTACCGCTTTCGTCCTTGAATCCCAGATCATTGGTGTGGAAAATACCGCCCCTCAAGACTTTTTTTGTTAATTCCGGCAAATGGATATATTCCCGGAAGTATTCATTCTGAATGCATATTTCACCGACTTCACCATCAGGAACGGGGTGTCCATCATCGTCCAGAATCTGAATCGGCAGCCCCAAAAGGTTTTTTCCGACCGGAGCTTTGTCATAGGCTTTATCAAGGACAAAGCATGCTATAATGAACCCTGTCTCGCTCATGGCATAGCTGTTGACGATGCGAGGTCCGCTTATGAACAGATTGTTGGCAGGTTCGCTGCCGATCATGATGAGTTTTAGAGCATCCGAATCGTTATTGTACACACGCAGCATGGATGGTGACATATAGGCGACTGTTATCTTTTCGTTTATAAGGAGCTCGTTGTACTTAACAAGATTTCTTACCACTTGTAAGGAAACGATATACAATGATCCTCCGACATCCAGAACCAGGACTGTTTCCATGATCATGACAACGAAACTTAGCGGTACGATCAGCGTTGCCGAGAATTCCTCAAGGCCTACTCCGGATTGTGCCAGAATGCTCAAAACCTGAGTCCCGTCAAGGCACTGTCTGATTTTTCCGTATTCGTGCAGCACGCCCTTGGGATTACCTGTTGATCCGGATGTATAGATAGCATAGCAGGCGTCGTGCAAGTCCGCGACGATGTATCCTTCCTTTGCGGGGACGGTATCCATAATCTCCTGATACTTATTGTAGTCAATCCTGAGCTTGCATCCGCAGTCTTTATAAATATATTCTACCCTTTGTGCCGGATATATATCCTCGACTATTGTAAAAGCAGCGCCGGCGCGCATGACTCCCATCATGGCCGCGATTGGCATAGGTCCTCTCGGAAGTATGATCTGTACGAAGTCCTCTTTGCCGATGCCATGATCCGAAAGATAATTGAAAATTTTGCCGGAATCCTCCCAAAGCTGGGCATATGTCATCGTTTTTTCTTTTTGATTCAGCGCAACAGCAAGCCTTTCGGGATACTCCCTTGCAGTTCTTTCAACAGATTCAAGAAATCGCTTCATTTATGATTCTCCTTTCTGGAACAGGTATACATGCTCAAATTTGTTCTGATTAAAATTCAATACCAGGTCATATCCATTGCAATATCCGGAACATATAAATCCCTGGCATTGTGACAGCATATACAGTGCATAGAAATAATTAACGGTGGTTTCCTCCAGGGTCAGATTGGGATCCTCGCTGCTCAGCTTGTCCAGATCCGCAAGAAGCAGAGTTCCTCTGAGATCCTGTACGCTATGACGTTCCTGTGATACAGCCAGCAGCTTTCCTTTATAGTGCTCTCTCATCCATTTCAGAATATCCATATCTTCTGTTGCAAGGAAGAGTTTCTCATAGCCATATTTTTCCATCCATTCGTCTATCATAGGTACCATTTCGCTGGGAGAACTCATCATTCTATTCCCGGTCTTAAACATATTTATATAATCAGTTCCTCGGATCAGCACACCCAGAGTTCTTTTTCCGCCGAGAATCGCGGTCATATATTCGTCCAATTCCTCCAGAAAACTTGGTTTCAGTACGTGTAAGTCGATTTCTGGCTCTGCAAGATACATAAAGGCAGTAGATTTAAGCGCCGCAATCTCATGGAAAAATACTGTGTTGCTTTCGTTGGCATCATCATGTGTCAGATCAAATATAAAGTATTTTCCAAGCATAGAGGAATCGAATTGCCCCAATATTTTATTAACGCTGATCGTCTCGAGCCCGATTTCCCTCATGGCCGTGACGCTTTTGCTGAGGGTGTTTAACACGCTTCCGATTCCGGCTTTTTCATCAAGAACGATATCGGCATATTTATAACGGTCCAGATCCATAACGCCATGCCCCTGTAGGAAGAACACATTATGAAAAGCCCCGATGGGTCCCATTGTCTTAAAGTGCCTGTCAAAAACAAGGTCCTGTTCGAGTCCGTTTATTGTGAGAGTCCTGTTGTTTATCTCGGGGAATGACTCCACGATATAGAGTCTCTCATCATCATTATAGAACCATCTGATCCTGTCATCCGTGAAATAAATATCGGCGTCGGTATATTTCAGAATCAGCCCTGTCAGTACTACCGTATATTCATTTGCCTCAGAGATGAAAACTTGTGAGAACATTTTTAAAAATGGCAGAAACAGGCTGTTTGTGGCATTTTCGTCATAGTAGTCATAAGGGAAATATGCGTTCTGGCCTTTCCATCTGTTGCTGAAATAGGTCGGGTTATAATCTGAATTTTCGATTCTTTCGAGGTCGAATGCAAACCCATCTCCATCTACGTGGACATAATCAGCTTTTAATGCGTGTGCCTCATGAAACAAGTTCGTGGAAAAAGTCAATACAGGGCATTCCACCTCGCTTCGTTTTTTAATAAGATACATCTGCTTTCCTCCCTAGTTGATATTATTTTTTATAAGTCTTTGATGATCCGGGAACCGAGCTGTGTCTAAACGAGCAACATAGTCATCAATACACTTCTTATCTGTTATAACATACTTTCTGATTATCTTCACTTTTTTGTTACAGAAACTAGCGTTATTTTTTGTTTTGAGCCTTCTGCAAATTTATACCAATGGTCTGTCATTGTACCGGTCAGATAAGTGTGCTATAATACATTTGTTTGAATCATAATTGTAGGAGGAATGATATGTACAGAATGTATCAAATGAACGTGAAATTGCTCACGACTGTGATTGCTATGTCGCTTTTTCTGCAGTGTACGACTCCTGTTCTGGGATCGGAGATATCATATTCTGAAACAACTCAGACTGCCCCGCAGGAAGGAAGCTCATTGCAGTCGGATAATGATTCGGCAGTAGCAGAAGCGGCTGCGTCATCTCAGACGGAGGCAGCTTCTCATGAGGATGCAATGTGCTCACAGAAATCAGACACGTCTTTGGATGTTGCGCCGCCTCAGGCGGAGGCAGCTCCTCGTGAGGATGCATTGTACTCACAGAAATCAGACACGTCTTTAGATGTTGCGCCGCCTCAGGCGGAGACAGCTCCTCATGAGGATGCATTGTACTCACAGAAACCAGACACGTCTTTGGATGTTGCGTCGCCTCAGAAAGAGACAGCTCCTACAGAGGACGGAGTTTCTTATCAGGCAGATTCGGCAGTGTCAGAGGATTCAGTGTCAACCAGGGAGGCAGCGTCAGAGGACGATACAGTGTCATCCGGGAAGAAACCTCAGGCAGAGAATGCAGTGTCATCCAAGGAGGAGGCTCAGGCAGAGGGTGCAGTGTCATCCAAGGAGGAGACTCAGGCAGGGGATGCAGCATCGTCGCATGAAACGGTGACATCCTCAGTGAATGAGGCTTTAAAGGAGGAGCTTGTCGGGGCTGCCGATAAAGGAGTTTATTATTATCGTTCCAAAGACGATAATGCAGACATTCCGGATATCTACATTTATGATGATGATCTGCTTAAGGGAAATTCTCTGGAATACAGAGCGGAGCTGGCTACAATGTCCCTTTCTCTGGTGAATGCTTCCATCAGCAGCACCCGGGGAGTTTACGGAGATGAAGAAAACAACAGCAAGAGCCAGAATCTTCGTGCATTTCTGGAAGATAATGGCTTTGGAGATTTTAAAGCCAATCCGGATTACAGTAAAGAGCCTACTCTCGATACTACGGCTGTAGCCTGTGCTCATAAAAAGATTATTGATGACGGAAAGGAGTATACACTTCTGGTCATTGCACCGCGCAGTGCCGGCTATAAGGCGGAATGGGGGCGTAATTTTACTCTTGGGGAAAACGGTGACCATCAGGGCTTTACTATGGCAAAGGAAAAAGTCCTTGACTTTACAAGAGAATATATAAAGGAGATGGGGCTTGAAGGGGATATCAAAATCTGGATTGCGGGCGGAAGCCGCGGCGCAGGTATTGTTAATCTGGTTGGAACTGAACTGTTGCGGGATAGCGAGTCTGCACTCGGTGACTCTGTAAGTCTGACTCCGGAGAATCTGTACTGCTATACTTTTGGAACACCACATACGGCAGACGTGACTTCAGAGGACTATCAGGCCAACAATGATACAAAATATGCATATATTCATAATCTCAGTGAGACGAATGACATTGTCGGTACTTTCGCGCCTTCGAACATGGGTTTTGACCGTTATGGTGTTACTACAGGATATACAGACAATGAGCTGAAGGATAGTATGCTTACTTACCTGAAGGCGATCAGTGAAGTAGTATATAACAAGTTCATCAGCGGTGGTAATCCTGATACTTTTACGTCTCTGAATCTTGATTATGAAGCGCTGCTCAAAAATAAAAAATTATCACTTGAGCCGGCGTCCGAGGGAGACTACCTGTATGGCAAGACACAGGATGATTTCTTAAGAACTTTGGAAAGCTCCATGACGGAGGTATTCAAGGACCGACAGACCTATACAGCTTATTATCAGAACGCGCTGGAACATTTCTTTGGTTATGTCTATGGCAAGTCCGGTGAAATGGGAGCTCTGTTCAATGGTGCGGCAAAGAGCGATTATGCAATTCCGGTAGCCGCCGGTATGTATATTTCCACTACGTTAGAGCGATCTTTGAAAAGTGGAAACGGAATCACAGATGAAGAAACTGTCGAGAACCTGAAGGCTTCTATAAGTGAACTGGAAACTGCTATTAATCAAATGCAGGAGAACGGCTTTGAGCTGGATCCGGATATGCTGGCTGAATACGATGCGCTTAAGGAGCGCCTTAAAACAGCGGAAACACTCGAAAAACCCGATCATGCGCTGGTGGATTTGTGTTGGAATCTTACGGCGACTTTTTACAGCAAAGCCATAGAAGCCGGACTGAAGAATGTCACCACGCTTGATGACGAGACAAAGGAACTCCTTATTAGCGATGAAGACAGCATGGCTATGACAAAGGCACTGTCATATCTGCTTCTTGCCGATGCCGAACAAGATCAGAACTCAGCTTTTACGAGGGCGCTGCAGCAGTTTTCACATTTGGCTACAGTCATTGGTAACGCCAAAAGCTTTATGACGCCTCATTATAATGAGGTGATCCTGGCCTGGCTCAGAGCGCAGGATCCGAATTATCGGGACTTTGAGAAAGCCAACACCGCACAGGCGACCGGATACAGGCGTGTTTTTGTGGAGCAGCCCGAGGGTGTTGATGTGACAGGTACCGTCAAGGACAGCGCCGGTAATGTAGTCGCAGTCTTCAATAACGGAGAGCTGGAATATGCGACTGATATCTGGATTGGTATAACTACCTCCGATGGCGGCAACTGGCTTCGCCTGCCGCTGGATGAGACTTATCTGATCGATTTTTCTACAAGCGTGGACACGACAATCAAATTCAGGGTTTCGGAGTACTCTGTGGATACCGGTAAAGAAGTGAGGGTGGAGACCAGTGATTCCAAATACAATTGGCAAGACTTTTCCATTCGCCCTGTAGATTCGGCATGCCTTGTAGTTTCTGCCGTGGAAGGCGATAATGGTGTCTATACACTGGGTTCTGATGCCGAGTATTATTTTGATCTGCTGAAGCGATTCTACATTACCTATAATCTGAACGGCGGCAGTCTGGACGGTACTAATGGCAGTCTGACTTTACTTTACGATGACGGCACGGGAATTAAACTGCCTGCTCCTACCAGGGAAGGATATATATTTGCCTACTGGGAAGGATCTCGATTCAACGCGGGTGATCCGTTCACGGTACTTGGGGATCATGTATTTAAAGCTGTCTGGAAAAAGAAAGCTGATGAGAATACCAAACCGGAAGACAAAAAGCCGGAAGACAAAAAGCCGGAGAAGAAAGAATATCAGCAGGAGGTCCGGGAAACAGCGGCGAACACTCTCACCAAAGTGAGCTCTTCGTCAACTCTGAAGAAAGCTACAGACACTCTGCAGAGGGCGAAGGCAGCGGATACAGCGGATACGACGCCCATTGCGTTCTGGCTTTTTATCATGGCTGTTTCCATGTCCGCTATGGTGGCTATGACCGCCCGAAGCAGACAAAAGAAAAATGCATGATCATGGAGAATCCCGGTGGGGATGATCAAGTTCAATAATGTAAAGATGGGGCTGCCGCATTAGGCTTTGCCGCTGCAGTATAAAGCCGACCTTTGTAGATTACGTCGGCTATATATTGTGGCGACATACTTAATGCGACAGCCTCTTGATATTTCCTATAAGCTTAACGGGGAAATCGTTAACGCTCCGTCCGCATAAAGGGGCTGTGAAATAACATAGTTCCTGTAAAAGAAGAAAAGAAGGACCAAGGGTTCATACGAGCCCAAGGTCCTTCCTTTTTGTGTTATAATTTACTTGCTCAATGAAAACTAGAACACAACGATATTCTAATACAAAGCAGGCAGTTCTGCCAATGCTTATTTCGGATTATCTGGATATCTGTGATCCGGTGCTGACATTTGACCGATTTATGGGAGAGATCGAACTGGAGAAATATCTGAAAAGTATTCCCAGACACTATACGGGAAGGATCAGATATAACCCGGTCAGCATGCTGAAAACAGTATTGTTCGGTTTCATGACGAATGGCTACATCTCATTACGTGAACTGGAGGACCAATGCAAAGTGAACCTCCGCTTCATGTATCTTATGGAGCACGAGACTCCATCCTACCGCACCTTCGGATACTTCAAGTCACGAACCACCAGCCCTGCTGGTGGTTTGATGTTGGCCCTACGGGGCCAAAATGTTACTGTTCCGCCTGAAGGCGGTCTGGTAAAACCATCGCCTGATACTATCC
>JAUMWM010000026.1 GCA_030529705.1 Lachnospiraceae bacterium | reverse complement strand
CTAATACATTCGCAAAAAATAAAGATTCTTCGCTTACGCTCAGAATGACAAGTAGAGCCTAGTAATTGCGATTATGTACCTGCCCAGCCCCTGGATTATTCTGAACACATTAGTACATTTCATGCAAAAAATGCTGTCACAAAAACTAGGCGAGCGCATACGGCGATCTAATTGGGTACCAACCGTATGCACTTATCGCCAGTTTGTGCGACAGCATTTCTCAATTCAATAAAACCATTCGAAAATTAGACAAGCTCAAGAAGGACCACCATAGCGGCATCGCCCTTGCGCTGGCCGATTTTCACGATGCGGGTGTAACCGCCGTTGCGGTTCACGTACTTCGGAGCGACCTCTTCGAACATCTTCTTCGGAAGGTCGACCTTCTTCGTATTCCTCTTGCGGCCCTTGCCGGACTCCGGAACCTCGGTGATCGGATAGAAGTAGGAAAGCATCTTCCTTCTGGCATTCAGCCTGGACGGGAAATCCTTCTGAACCTCTTTATCCACTTCGTCGAATACAGTCACTCTCTTGCCGTTTACGACTTCTTTCACGCGCTTGCCATTGGCATCCTTGCGCGCGACCTTGGCCTTGACTGTAACTGTCTCAAAGTTGTCCTTTTCTTTTACTGCGAGAGCGATAAAACCTTCCGCAATCTTCTGGACTTCTTTAGCCTTGGACTCTGTTGTAACAATCTTGCCATGATAAAGCAACTGTGTAACCTGGTTTCTAAGTAACGCTTTTCTCTGTGCAGACGTCCTGCTGAGTTTTCTGTAACCTGACATATAATTTCTCCATTCTGCGGAACGCTGCCGTCATGCTCTTCGGTCTTACTGGCGGGCGCTATGTCTCCGCGTATGATCAGTCTTCGCTCGGCCTGAGCTGAAGACCCAGTTCTTTGAGTTTTGCAAGAACCTCCTCCAATGACTTGCGTCCGAGGTTGCGGACCTTCATCATGTCTTCGGAAGTCTTGTTGCACAGTTCTTCGACTGTATTGATTCCTGCCCTCTTCAGGCAGTTGTAGGATCTCACGGAAAGTTCGAGTTCGTCAATATTCATCTCCAGAACCTTCTCTTTCTCGTTGTCTTCCTTTTCAATCATGACTTCGGCAGTCTTCGCCGTCTCCGTCAGATCGATAAAGAGCTTGAGATGTTCGCTCAGCACTTTCGAGGCAAGGCTCACCGCTTCCTCCGGATTCAGCGTTCCCTTGGTCCAGACATCCAGCGTGAGCTTGTCAAAGTCTGTCTGCTGCCCTACGCGCGTGTTTTCAACGGTCATATTGACGCGTTCCACTGGCGTATAGATGGAGTCTACCGCAATAACGCCAATCGGCTGGTCGTCAGGCTTGCCTTTGTCGGCGCTGATATAGCCGCGGCCTTTGGTAATCGTCATCTCGATGTAAATTCGGGATTCGGAACCTCCGTTCAGCGTTGCTATCACCTGATCCGGATTCATGATCTCGATATCGGAATCCACCTGGATGTCGGATGCATGTACGACGCCTTCCCCTTCATATTCAATATATGCTGTCTTAGGCTCGTCCGTCTCGCTGGTATTGCGGATTGCAAGGCTCTTTAAGTTGAGGATGATTTCCGTGACATCCTCCTTCACGCCGGGAATCGGACTGAATTCGTGCTGAACGCCATCAATCTTGACCTGGCTGACTGCCGCGCCCGGAAGGGAAGAAAGCATGATTCTTCTGAGTGAGTTTCCAAGCGTCGTGCCGTACCCTCTTTCAAGAGGCTCGACTACAAACCTGCCGTACTTCTTATCATCGGATATTTCCGCTACTGTAATCTTCGGCTTATTAAAATCAAACACTAAGCATTCCCTCCTTTGGAATAGCTGCTTAATTGAGGGGTGATGATTTATTACTTAGAATACAACTCGACGATAAGCATTTCATTTACCGGAACATCGATAGCGTCTCTTGTCGGGACTTCTTTTACAATGCCGGAAAGATGTTCAGCATCAGCCTCAAGCCATTCCGGGACTGCGCGTCCGGCGGTAGCTGCCAGGATGCCGTTCTCGGCTTTATATCTCGGGGAAGACTGCTTCTTTTCCTTAATTTCAATCTTATCGCCGGCCTTGACCTGATAAGACGGAATATTTACGCACTTGCCGTTCACAAGGACGTGCTTGTGGTCGACAATCTGGCGTGCCTCGCGCCTTGTACGGGCAAATCCAAGACGGAAAAGCACGTTGTCAAGACGGAGTTCAAGCATGGCCATAAGATTTTCACCGGTCATGCCCTTCATGCGGTCAGCTTTCTTGTAATAGTTTCTGAACGGCTTCTCAAGAACGCCGTAGATGAACTTTGCTTTCTGTTTCTCGCGGAGCTGCTGACCATATTCAGAAATTTTGCGGCCGCTTCTCTTAAGCTCGCGCGTAGACTTCTTATCGATACCAAGATATGCCGGCTCGATACCGAGCGATCTGCATCTCTTAAGATACGGTACTCTGTTTACTGCCATGTTTTAATGGACCTCCTAATAGATCTTAGCTTTACGATTATACTCTTCTACGTTTCGGCGGGCGGCATCCATTATGCGGTACCGGCGTTACATCTTCGATAGAGGTTACCTGAAGACCCGATGCTGCCAATGCGCGGATGGCCGCTTCTCTTCCCGAACCCGGTCCCTTTACATATACTTCGACAGTCTTAAGGCCATGGATAAGAGCTGCCTTCGTTGCTGTCTCTGCTGCCATCTGAGCGGCATAGGGAGTAGATTTCCTTGAACCGCGGAATCCCAGACCACCTGCTGATGCCCATGAAAGAGCATTGCCTTTTGCATCCGTCAGCGTAACAATCGTGTTGTTAAAGCTGGACTGGATGTGTGCCTGTCCATGTTCAACGTTTTTCTTGACCTTGCGCTTACCGCCGGTCTGCCTTCTTTGTACCTTAGCCATAAAAACTAACCTACTTTCCTTTCGATTCTATTACTTCTTCTTATTAGCGACAGTACGCCTCGGACCCTTGCGGGTTCTGGCATTATTCTTGGTGTTCTGGCCACGAACCGGGAGGCCTTTTCTGTGGCGAATGCCTCTGTAGCATCCGATTTCAGTAAGGCGCTTGATATTCATGGCAACTTCACGGCGAAGATCGCCTTCTACGATGCACGTATTATCAATGACTTCTTTAATACGGGCAACTTCTTCGTCGGTAAGGTCACGGACGCGGGTGTCCGGGTTTACATTCGCATCCTTGAGAATCCTGTTGGACGTCGTCCTGCCGATTCCATAGATGTAGGTAAGTCCGATTTCAACACGCTTGTCTCTTGGTAAATCAACACCAGCTAAACGAGCCATTGTTTTTCCTCCAACTCTAAGTTTCTTTGGTTCTTGAATCTTGGTCTCTAGTTTCCTAATTGGGGCCCCTGACAGTTGCATTTTAAGCATTGCCGGCCGGACAATGAAATCCGGATTCATGAAGCCCAGTCGCTTGGCGTAAGGATTCTGACATAAATGAACGAATCGCTTATTTATGGAAGAAACCCAAAGCTTTGCGACCTTTCCGGTACAAATTGATGACGCGTACCGGTATTAAGCACTATGATCGGCTCATTCGCTGATTATAGTTCCTTAGGCCTGCGCAGCCGCGCTACAGGCTGTAGCTGCTTAATTGCTTCAAAATGATCAGCCCTGTCTCTGCTTGTGCTTCGGATTCACACAGATGATTCTGATAGAACCCTTCCTCTTAATGACTTTGCACTTCTCACAAATGGGTTTTACGGAAGATCTAACCTTCATATTTAAACCTCCTTTCCGAAATTATGTTATGTGCAATCAAACGAAAAAGGCGGATGACTCCACCTTTTTACTCTGCGCTCGCTGCTTGCAGTGCAACCTCTGATAAACTGCATGGCTCACGCATTATGAAAGTCCGCATAATAGTATACTACTATGCGGACTATGATGCAAGAACTTTTTTATTTACTTTTTTGACTTCAGGCGCAAACAGCAACACGTTCTATTGTGCTTATTTATCTCTCCAGATGATGCGTCCCTTGTCGAGATCGTAGGGGGAGAGTTCAATCGTCACCTTGTCGCCCGGCAGGATCCTGATAAAGTTCATCCGAAGCTTCCCGCTTATGTGGGCAAGGACGACGTGCTTATTCTCCAACTCTACTTTGAACATGGCGTTAGGCAGCTTCTCTAAGACTTTGCCTTCCACCTCAATTGCGTCAGCTTTTGACATGTAATACCCTCCTATATAAAGGCGGTCCTGTGCATCGCCTTTATTCCTAACTAACGGATGCCATCCGCATGGTCCCTGACTTATTCCCCGAGTTTCTCCTTTATATCAGAGAAAACCTTGTCCATATTCTGTGTTCCGTCAACCGTCACCAGAATCCCCTTGCCATTATAATAATCGATGAGCGGCTGGGTCTGCTCATGGTAGACATTAAGGCGAGTCCTCACAGTTTCCGGCTTGTCATCATCGCGAAGCACGAGCGCAGCGCCGCATGTGTCGCAGACTCCCTCCGCTTTCGGCGGGTTGAACTTGGTATGGTAAGTTGCGCCGCAGCTAAGGCATGCGCGCCTGCCGGACATGCGGGTAATGATCTCCTCGTCCGGAACGTCGATATCAACCGCATAGTCAACCTTGTCGCCGATGGCCGCCACAGCCGCGTCCAGCGCCTCGGCCTGAGGAATCGTCCGCGGGAAACCGTCAAGAACATAGCCATTCTTGCAGTCATCCTGCTGGATGCGATCAACGACCAGGTCGCATACGAGCTCATCGGGAACAAGCTTTCCGGCATCCATAAATGTCTTCGCCTTCTTGCCCAGCTCCGTCCCGCCCTTGATGTTAGCGCGGAAGATATCGCCGGTTGAGATGTGCGGAATCTGATAAGCCGCTGCTACGCGGACTGCCTGTGTTCCCTTGCCTGCCCCTGGCGCTCCAAGCATAATAACCTTCATACCTTTACCTCCATTTTAATATCCAGAATGATCTTTTGGGATTTTTTCGTTTTCTAGGATATATTATACATGATTTTTTCCGTAGAATAAAGATATGGGGACGACTCAAATCAACTTTTTGATTGGAGCTGTCCCCTTTCTTTTAGATTATGAATTCAAAAATCCCTTGTAGTTTCTGACCACCATCATGGACTCGATCTGCTTCACCGTATCAAGGATTACGCCGACGATAATAATGATAGACGTACCGCCGAAGGAAACGCTGGCATGAAATACACCGTTAAAGAAAAACGGGATAATCGCGATTATGACCAGTCCGCAAGCGCCAATGAAGATAATGTAATTGAGGAGCTGCGTGAGATAATCGGATGTCGGCCTGCCCGGACGGATGCCGGGGATAAAGCCGCCCTGCTTCTTCATATTGTCCGCAACCTCAAGCGGGTTGAACGTAATCGATGTGTAAAAGTACGCAAAGAAGATTACGAGGACAATGTAGAGACACAGACCGATATTGTAAATCGGATGCGTAAAATCAAACCAGTTATTGGAGCTTAGGATAGCAAGCAAAGTGCCGAACCAGCCCGTTGCATTTGATTTCCCTGCAAATGTAGCAATAATGCCGGGAAACGACATCATCGAGGATGCGAAGATGACCGGGATAACGCCCGCCGTGTTAACCTTCAGCGGAATATGCGTAGCCTGCCCGCCGACCATACGGCGGCCCACCATCTTCTTTGAATATTGCACGGGGATGTTCCTCTGTGCGCCGTTCAGTATCAATACCAGCACCACCATGAGAACGATGATGGCGATGATAATAAGCGCTGCAAGGCCTCCCTTTGCAATCGTCTTTCCCTTTACGAACTGCTCATAGAGCGATACAAGGTCGTTCGGAACTCTCGATAAGATGTTGATAAGCAGCACCATGGAGATACCGTTTCCGATTCCCTTCTCGGTCATCTGCTCGCCTATCCACATAAGGAAAGATGAACCCGCCGTAAGGCATGTGACCACCACGACGCCCTTTGCAAAATCAAGATCCGGCACGAGGCCCTGGTTGCCGAATCCGATCGTCATAGCAATGGATTCGAACAGGGAAAGGCCTACCGTGAGGTAACGGGTAATGGCCGTAAGCTTTTTCCTTCCATCCTCGCCATCCCGCTGCATCTCTTCGAGAGCGGGAATGGCGATTGTCAATAACTGAATGATAATTGAAGATGTAATGTACGGTGTGATAGATAATGCCAGAATCGACATGCTGGAGAAAGAGCCGCCGGTAAAAGCGTCAAAGAAGTTGAACGCGTCGCCGGTCTGGGCTGCAAACCACTCAGCAAAATATTCTCTGTTAACACCGGGTACCGGAATCTGCGATCCCAGACGAATGATCAGCATGCAAAGCAGGATGAACCATAGTCTGCGCCTGATATCCTTGACCCGGAATGCGTCAGCTATCGTTTTAAACATTAGATTACCTCTACTGTGCCACCTGCAGCTTCAATTTTTTCTTTGGCGGAGGCGCTGACCTTCGTCGCCTTTACAGTGAGCTTCTTAGTAAGCTCACCATTTCCGAGAATCTTGACGCCGTCGCGAAGCTTCGCAACTACGCCCTTCTCAAGGAGCATTTCCGGAGTTACAACTGTTCCATCTTCGAACATTTCAAGGCGCTCAACGTTCACAACGGAGTATTCTTTCGCATTGCGGTTCTTGAAGCCTCTCTTCGGAAGACGGCGGAACAGCGGCATCTGGCCACCTTCAAAACCGATTCTCGGTGCGCCTGAACGAGCCTTCTGGCCTTTGTGTCCCTTGCCTGCAGTCTTACCGTTGCCGGAACTCTCGCCGCGGCCTCTGCGGAAGTTGTTGCTGTGCTTGGAACCCGGAGCCGGAGATAAATTCGATAAATCCATTCTTGGCACCTCCTATTAAACTTCTTCTACTTTTACGAGATAGCCGATCTTAGCCAGCTGTCCGCGTGTTGCAGCGTTATCCGGAAGAATCACGTAAGAATTCAGCTTATGGAATCCCATAGACTCGATAATCTTCCTGTTCTTAGGAACAGCGCCGATTGTAGACTTTACGAGTGTAATCTTTAATTTCTTCTCTTCTGCCATTTTCCGTTCCCCTCCTTATGCCAGAATCTCGTCCACGGACTTGCCGCGAAGGCGGGCAACTTCTTCAGGCGTCTTAAGAGCCTTCAGGCCGTTCAGCGTAGCAAAAACAACGTTCTGCTTATTGTTTGAGCCGAGGGACTTGGTACGGATGTTCTTGATTCCTGCAAGCTCTATGACGGCACGGGCCGGACCGCCTGCGATAACGCCGGTACCTTCGGGAGCCCTCTTAAGAAGGACAGAAGCCCCGCCGAATTTGCCGATATTGTCATGCGTGATGCTCTGATAATCGGTCCTTGCCACCGAGATCATGTGCTTTGCGGCATCTTCCTTGCCCTTGCGGATAGCTTCCGGAATTTCAGTAGCTTTGCCAAGACCCGCGCCGACATGGCCATTGCCATCGCCAACGACTACGAGTGCGGAAAAACGCATGTTACGGCCGCCCTTGACAACCTTGGTAACGCGCTTAATCGCAACGACTCTGTCTTCAAGGCCGTTCTCTTCCTTTTCTAATCTTTTATTCTCGTTTGATCTCATGAGTGTTCCCCTTCCTCTTAGAATTTAAGGCCCGCTTCTCTTGCGGCATCCGCAAGAGCCTGGATCTTTCCATGGTATACGAAACCGCCGCGGTCGAAGACCACTGCGCTGATGCCTGCAGCAACAGCTCTCTCGCCGATTACTTTCCCGACTTTCGCTGCGGCTTCGACATTGTCAGTATACTCAAGGCCTTCTTTTACATCAGCCTGAAGGGTGGATGCGGAAACGAGTGTGATGCCCTTGGTATCATCGATAATCTGGGCATACATATGCTTGTTGCTTCGGAAGACTGCGAGTCTCGGACGCTCAGCCGTTCCTGCGATATGTCCGCGCATTCTGCGATGTTTCTTCTGACGCGCCAGCGCTCTAGATGGCTTTTTTATCATCTCTAAACTCTCCTTCCTTTATTTCTTACCGGTCTTGCCAACCTTGCGGCGGATAATTTCATCAGCATACTTGATGCCCTTGCCCTTATACGGCTCCGGACCTCTCTTCTCGCGGATATTTGCCGCATACTGGCCGACGGCCTGCTTGTCGATGCCTTTGATAACGATCTTGTTTCCCTCGACGGTCGACTCAAGGCCTTCCGGATCTTCCATCTCGATCGGGTGGCTGTAGCCAAGCGAAAGGACGAGCTTCTTGCCCTGCTTCTGGGCCCTGTAGCCTACGCCGTTGATTTCGAGAGTTTTTGAAAAACCGTCCGTTACGCCAACAACCATGTTGTTGAGAAGGGCGCGGGTGAGGCCATGAAGGGCCTTATGCCTCTTTAAATCATCCGGCCTCGTTACGATAATCTCGTTTTCTTTCTGCTCAAGTGTCATTTCGCCGCTGAGCGTGGTCGTAAGCTGTCCCTTGGGACCCTTAACCGTCACAACATTGCCCGGCTGGATATCAACAGTAACGCCCTGCGGAATGACAACCGGCATTTTGCCGATACGTGACATGATGTTTCCTCCTGACTTAAATTCTCGGAGGGGATATCCCCTCTGTTTTCAGTTCCGGCGATGGCTCGGCGCATCTTACGGCCGCATATCCGCCATTTGTAAAATACTTCCGAAACCATCAACCATATATTCTGCCAGATACAGCATACTATCTTTCAAATGTACGCCGCCCGGGCAGATACGCACTCGGCCGGATGTGACCATCCATCCTATCCGGCCATGTGAGCGCTTTTACCATACAAATGCAAGAACCTCGCCGCCAACGTGCTGTTTTCTTGCTTCCTTGTCCGTGATGACGCCTTTGTTCGTGGAGACGATGGCGATGCCAAGTCCGCCGAGAACCTTCGGCATCTCTTCGCTGTTTGCGTAAACACGGAGGCCCGGTCTTGAAATCCTCTTCAGGCCAGAGATGATCTTCTCGTTTTTATCCTTGCCGTATTTTAAGGTTACGCGGATTACCCGCTCTACGCCTTCGCCGACAAGATCATATTTTGCAATATATCCTTCGTCCACAAGAATGTCGGCGATCGCCAGCTTCATCTTGGAGACCGGAATGTCTACTGTATCATGCTTAGCAGTATTCGCGTTGCGGATTCTTGTGAGCATATCCGCAATTGGATCATTCGTCGTAGTCATGAAATGACGCTCCTTTCATTGTTCTTCATTAAGATTTACCAGGATGCCTTCTTGACTCCAGGAATCTCACCCTTATAAGCTAATTCACGGAAGCAGACACGGCAAACACCGTACTTGGAAAGGACGGAATGCGGACGGCCGCAGATGCTGCAGCGTGTATATGCTCTTGTAGAGAACTTCGGCTTCTTGGCCTGTTTTAACTTCATTGATTTCTTTGCCACGATCTTTTCTCCTTTACTTTGCAAACGGCATGTTGAAAAGTCTCAGCAGCTCGCGGGCTTCCTCGTCGGTCTTCGCCGTGGTGACGAAGATGACGTCCATGCCGCGAACCTTATCAATCTTATCATATTCGATTTCCGGGAAAATCAGCTGTTCCTTGATGGCCAGCGCATAATTCCCGCGTCCGTCAAAAGCATTCGGATTAACGCCGCGGAAGTCGCGTACGCGCGGCAGAGCCAGATTAATCAGGCGGTCTGCAAATTCATACATGCGCTCCCCGCGGAGAGTGACCTTGCAACCGATCGGCATGCCTTCGCGCAGCTTGAAGTTCGCGATAGACTTCTTCGCCTTTGTACGAATAACGTGCTGCCCCGTAATAATCTCAAGATCTGCAACGGCAGCATCCAGAAGCTTCACATTCTCTTTCGCCTCGCCTACGCCCATGTTCACGACGATTTTCACGAGTTTCGGAACTTCCATCGGGTTCTTGTAACCGAACTTTTTCTCAAGTGCAGGTATGATTTCATTATCATACTGTTCTTTAAGCCTGCTCATCCCTTATCCTCCTTCCTCAATCGATCGTCTCGCCGGTAGACTTTGCAAAACGGACCTTCTTGTCGCCCTCGAACTTAAAGCCAATCCTCGTGGGATTGCCCTTGTGGAGGTACATTACATTTGAAATATTGATCGGCGCTTCCCTGGTCACGATGCCGCCCTGCTGGTTGGCCATGGACGGCTTCTCATGCTTGGTAATCATGTTTACGCCTTCCACAACGACGGTATTTTTCTTAGCATTGACAAGGAGAACCTTTCCTTCCTTATCCTTGTCCTTGCCGGCAATGACGCGAACCGTATCGCCTTTTTTTATCTTAAGTGATGCCATTTACTTACCCCCTTACAGAACTTCCGGAGCAAGGGAAACAATCTTCATGAACTGCTTCTCTCTGAGCTCGCGGGCAACCGGTCCAAAAATACGGGTTCCTCTCGGCGTATTGTCATCCTTGATGATGACTGCGGCATTCTCGTCAAAACGGATGTATGATCCGTCCTTGCGACGGGCGCCCTTTACTGTACGGACAACAACAGCTCTGACGACGTCTCCCTTTTTAACAACACCGCCGGGTGTTGCATCTTTAACCGTAGCAACAATCGTATCGCCTATCCGGGCATATCTGCGAGTAGACCCGCCCGCGACACGGATACACAGGATTTCTTTCGCTCCGGTATTATCAGCGACTTTCAGTCTGCTTTCCTGTTGAATCATTCTTGTATCCTCCTGATATAAAGTCGGCGACCCTGTTATTTAGCCTTCTCAACGATTTCGACAAGTCTCCACCTCTTATCCTTGGACAGCGGCCTCGTCTCCATAACTCTTACGGTATCGCCGATGTTGCACTCGTTGTTCTCGTCATGGGCCTTGAGCTTGTAGGTCTTATTAACGATCTTCTTGTACAGCGGATGCTGAACGCGGTCATCAATCGCAACAACGACAGTCTTGTCCATCTTATTGCTGATGACCCTGCCGACACGTGTTTTTCTGAGGTTTCTCTCTTCCATACTTATGCCTCCTTGGCGCTCTCTGCGATAACCGTCTGGATTCTTGCGATATTCTTGCGAACTTCTTTGATTCTTCCTGTGTTATCGAGCTGGTTCGTAGCGTTCTGGAATCTCAGGTTGAAAAGCTCCTTCTTCGCTGCAACCAGTTCATCGTTGAGCTCTGCCACTGTTTTTCCACGCAGGCTCTCAAGATATTTTGTACTCTTCATTACTGATCACCGCCCTCTAAACCCTGCGCCGGGGCTTCTGCTTCTGTTTCTTCCTTGCCATTTACCTGCTCGCGGGAGCAAATCTTGCAAGTGCACGGAAGCTTGTGCATTGCGAGACGAAGCGCTTCTCTTGCGACTTCCTCGGATACGCCAGCGATCTCAAAGAGAACGCGTCCCGGTTTAACAACAGCTACCCAATATTCCACGGAGCCTTTGCCGGAACCCATACGGGTCTCAGCCGGCTTTGCCGTAACCGGCTTGTCCGGGAAGATGTCGATCCAGACTTTGCCGCCCCTCTTGATGTAACGCGTCATGGCGACACGGGCTGCCTCGATCTGGTTGGATTTGATCCAGCAGGGTTCTGATGCGACGAGGGCGTATTCGCCTCTGGTCACTCTGGTTCCCCTTGTCGGAGTGCCCCTCATAGAACCGCGGAACTGCTTTCTCCGTTTAACTCTCTTCGGCATTAACATTACTGATCACTCCCTTCCTTGTTTCCCTTAGCAGGAAGCACTTCGCCGTTGTACACCCATGCCTTGACGCCGACTTTGCCGTACGTCGTGTCCGCTTCTGCGAATCCGTAATCAATGTCGGCGCGAAGCGTCTGAAGCGGGATGGTTCCTTCGCTGTATGTTTCCTTGCGGGCCATGTCCGCGCCGCCAAGACGGCCGGATACGGAAGTCTTGATTCCCTTGGCGCCGGCGCGCATCGTTCTCTGCATGGTTGACTTCATTGCGCGGCGGAAAGAGATGCGGTTCTCAAGCTGCAGGGCGATATTCTCAGCAACGAGCTGGGCATCGCGGTCCGGACGCTTGATTTCCTTGATGTCAACCAGCACTTTGCGGCCGACTTTCTTTGCAAGTTCGTCTTTAATCTTCTCTATCTCGACGCCGCCCTTGCCGATTACGAGGCCGGGCTTGGCCGTGTAAATAGCCACCTTCACTCTGTCAGAGGCGCGCTCGATTTCGATTTTGGAAATGCCGGCGCTGTAAAGGCGCTTCTTGAGGAATTCGCGGATCTGATGATCTTCGGCGAGGTTTGCAGCAAAATCTTTCTCTGCATACCATTTGGAATTCCAATCCTTGATGATGCCGACCCTAAGGCCGTGCGGATTCACCTTCTGTCCCATATTGACCTCCTCCTTACTTTTCGTCCAGAACGATGGTGATGTGGCTGTTGCGCTTCAAGATCCTGTATGCGCGGCCCTGCGCCCTCGGCTGGATCCTCTTCATCGTTGCGGCTCTTCCTGCATAGCACTCAGCGATGTAGAGGTTCTTTCTGGACATGCCGTTGTTGTTCTCAGCATTTGCTATAGCGGAATCAAGGAGCTTCTTAATCACGCTGGAAGCATATCTCGGGCTGTAGATTAGGATGCCGAGAGCTGTCTCAACATCCTTGCCGCGAATTGCATCGAGAACGAGGGTGGCCTTCTGAACAGACATCCGCCCATTTGAAAGCTTTGCGAATGGTCTTTTTTCTCTATTATTCTCATTTCTCTCCCGTTTAATCTGGGATCTGTGTCCTTTAGCCATGAATACTCTCCTTTCGATCTACGCCCGTCTTGTCAGCGGCTCCTGGACTCGGTCTTGCCGTGGCCTCTGTACGTACGCGTGGCAACAAACTCGCCGAGCTTATGGCCTACCATATCCTCGGTAACGTATACCGGTACATGCTTTCTTCCGTCATGTACTGCAAATGTATGTCCCACAAAGCTCGGGAAGATCGTGGAACGGCGTGACCATGTTTTAATAACGGCCTTCTCACCGGATGCATTGAGTGCATCTACCTTCTTCAGAAGGTGCTCATCTGCGAACGGGCCTTTCTTTAATGAACGTGCCATTATCCTACCTCCTTATCTTCCTGAACCCTTGCCGTTTCTTCTTCTGATGATCAGCTTATCAGACTGCTTATGATGCTTTCTTGTCTTGTAACCGAGAGCCGGTTTTCCCCAGGGAGTGGAAGGACCCGGACGTCCGATCGGAGAGCGTCCCTCGCCACCGCCGTGCGGGTGATCATTCGGGTTCATGACGGAGCCGCGGACATGCGGACGGATGCCCATGTGGCGCTTGCGTCCCGCCTTGCCGATGCTGATGAGGTTGTGGTCGCCATTTCCGACGACGCCGACCGTTGCGCGGCACTCAAGGGGAACCATTCTCATTTCGCCGGACGGAAGGCGGAGCGTGGCATACTTGCCTTCCTTCGCCATAAGCTGGGCGCCGTTGCCCGCCGCGCGGACCATCTGGCCGCCCTTGCCCGGGAACAGCTCTACGTTATGGACGATAGTACCTACCGGAATCTTGCTGAGCGGGAGGCAGTTCCCAACGCGGACTTCTGCTTCCGGCCCGCTCATGACTTCCTGGCCGACCGTAAGTCCTGCCGGAGCGAGGATGTAGGCTTTCTGGCCGTCTGCGTAGCAGATCAGGGCGATGTTCGCCGTCCTGTTCGGATCGTACTCGATCGACTTTACGAATGCCGGGATGCCGTCCTTGGCATTGCGCTTGAAGTCAATGATTCTGTATCTTCTTCTGTTTCCGCCGCCGCGGTGACGGCTTGTGATTTTGCCCTGGTTATTGCGTCCTGAGTGCTTTTTCAGGGCTACTGTAAGTGACTTCTCCGGAGTCTTTTTTGTGATTTCAGAGAAATCCGAGCCCGTCATATGTCTTCTGGACGGCGTATACGGCTTATATGTCTTAATAGCCATTGCTTTATCTCCTTTAATTTATCACGTATGAAACGTATAGTAGGGCTTATGCATCAAAGGCCCTGGAAAATCTCGATTTCCTTGCTGTCCTCAGTAAGCGTGACAATCGCTTTCTTCCTCTTCGCTGTCTTGCCGAATGTCATGCCGCGCCTCTTGGTCTTGCCGTCAAGGTTCATGGTGTTGACGCGCTCGACTTTCGTGCCATCGAACATCTTCTCAACGGCGTCTTTAATCTGAGACTTTGTTGCGTCCGGATGTACGTAGAACGTGTACTTCCTGTCAGCCATGCCGGACATGCTCTTTTCTGTGACGACCGGCTCAAAAATGACGTCATAATACTTGATATCAGCCATTATGCAAATACCTCCTCGATCGTCTTGACTGCATCCTGTGTAAGGATCAGCTTCGGATATTTCAGGATGTCATAAACGCAGAGCGTCCCGCTGGAGGAAAGCCTCATCGTCGGGATATTCCTGCTGGACAGGAATACGTTCTTGTCTGTCCCATCGATAACGACATAAGCTTTCTCCGCTTTCAGGTTTTCAAGAACCTTGACCATGTTCTTGGTCTTGATGTCGTCGAATGCAAGCTTGTCCAGAACGATCATGTCGCCGGACTGCAGCTTGGCAGTGAGAACCGACCTCAGAGCCGCTTTTTTCTCGCGTCTATTCATTTTAATCTTGTAGCTTCTCGGAACCGGGGCGAATACTACGCCGCCATGCGTCCACTGCGGAGCCCTCGTTGAACCCTGCCTGGCATGGCCTGTTCCCTTCTGCCTCCACGGTTTCCTTCCGCCGCCTGATACTTCGCCGCGCGTTTTGGCTTTCTGCGTGCCCTGGCGCATAGCCGCAAGGTGCTGCACGACAGCCAGATGAACCAGGTGTTCCTTGATTTCAACGCCGAACACTGCGTCCGACACTTCAATCGTACCGACTTCCTGGCCACCCATATTATATAAAGATACGTTAGCCATCTCGAATCGTCCTCCTATCGCCTTACTTCTTATTCTTTACGGTTGCTTTAATCTTCACAAGGCTCTTCTTCGGTCCCGGGACGGCGCCCTTGACGAGGAGCAGATTGTTCTCGGCGTCAACCCGCACGATCTCGAGGTTCTGGATCGTGACGCGCTTGTTGCCCATCTGGCCGGGCATGCCTTTTCCCTTGTAAACGCGGCTCGGATCGGAAGATGTTCCGTTGGAGCCTGCATGGCGATGGAACTTGGAACCATGCTTCATGGGTCCCCTGTGCTGTCCGAGGCGCTTGATCGTGCCCTGGAAGCCTTTTCCCTTTGAAACAGCCGTGGCGTCGATGTGGTCGCCGGCCGAGAAGATGTCAGCTTTGATTTCCTGACCCGGCTTGTAGCTTTCAGCATCGTCAAGGTCGAGTTCCCTTACGAACCTCATCGGCTCGATGCCGGCCTTATCGAAAACGCCCTTTTCTCCTTTGGAGACGAGCTTTTCGCGGATTTTTTCAAATCCTACCTGGACTGCGCTGTAGCCGTCCTTGGCGACTGTCTTGACCTGCGTCACATAGCACGGGCCTGCCAGAAGGACTGTGACGGGCGTGAGAACTCCGTCATCTGAAAAGATCTGCGTCATGCCGACCTTTCTTGCAAGAATTTCTTTGCTCATGTGTTACCTCCTTACAGCGGATTGCTCTTGCATTGCAATCATACTATCGGGCAAGCGAAACCGCCTGCCAATATGGTAGTTACCTTGTCTTCATCTTGATGTCGATGTAGACGCCTGCCGGCATTTCCAGTCTGGACAGAGAGTCCACGACCTTCTGCGTCGGCGCTATGATATCAATCAGCCTCTTGTGCGTCCTCTGCTCGAACTGCTCGCGGGAATCCTTATACTTGTGAACCGCGCGAAGAATCGTAACCACTTCCTTCTTGGTCGGAAGCGGGACCGGTCCGCTGACCGTAGCTCCGCTCTTCTTCACAGTTTCAATGATCTTTGCCGCCGATGCGTCCACAAGCTTGTGGTCGTAAGCCTTGAGGGTGATTCTCATAACCTGAGTTGCCATAAAAAAAGTCGCCTCCTTTTCGCACTTTTAAACAGTACGACAAGCGGTGACTGTACACGTTCCCGTGCGTTTCCTAAAACTCGGAAAGCCGCACGTTTATCTCCCGCCCAAGCGGCGGGCATTGCACAGTGACTTGTCGCCAGTATCCTTACATGACATTCGCTCCACGGAGAACCTGCAGCCATGGTGCAGCAACTTCACGCTTCATCGCTATCATGTCACAGCATTTGCAATAATAACAAAAACCTCCTGCGAATGCAAGAGGTTTTTTTATTTTCTTTCTATTGTTTATTCCATATCGTCCACAATCAGCTTGCTGTAATCCACGATGTCGATGCCGGACACCCCGTCCCGGCTGACCTCCGGCTCTCCTCCTCTTTTTCTCGCCTGTTCGAGAATCTGCTCAAGGGAAAGCCTTTCTACGGCAATGAACTGATTCGGATCGAGGTTTACGGCCATCTCTTCCTCAGGGAATGTCTCCTCGGCCGGAGAACCCGCATCCTGCTGTCCGCCTTCCTTCCTCAAGGAAACCTCTTTCGTATCGCTCTTCTTTCCGTCTGCCGGTTCTTCCCAAACCCTTTCGTCAGGCCCGGCCTGGCCGAATGCATCAGGAGCGGCCGCGCCGGCCGTTAGCATATCATCCGCCGCGCCATATCCGGACATCCCGTAACCGTCCGGCATATAGGACGCCTTATCGCCTTCTCCATAGGGAGCCGGCTCTGCAACAGCGCCATTCTCGTCCGCCATGGATACTCCCTCAAGTCCCGCGGCATAACCCATACCCTCCGGATTCCAGGCGCCATCCGCACCGTCCGGTCCCAAAACCGGGTACTCTTCCCCGCCGATGCTAAAAGCCTCGGGCGCATCCGACTGATCCGTTCCGATCTCCTCCAGATCATCGTAGTAACCGGCCGCCTCGCCCGTTATCTCGGCAAATTCTTCCTCCGCAGGGACTGCGTCTTCCTCGGCAAGGCCGGCCTCTGACAAATGCCCGTCAATCGCAAGCTCGCCGTTGTCCAGTTCCATAACCTCGTCATACACCGCGCCCGTGGAGTCATCATCGTCATCGTCATCATCTCTCGACTTCCACAATTCCGACAGGACAAACAGTATGATTATGAAGAGGACGACCAGGACGATTATGATGATTCCTTCGACAGTCTGCATAGCCACGACGACATAACCGATATAAGGAATGCTCAGGCTGACGCGCGATACAACGTTTCGCAGCGTTATTTCGCTGGCAGAATCCCGGTCGAGGGCGCTCACCACTTTATACTTGCCCGTCGCGGCATCGCCTTCTTCTATTATATAGGCGTAAGTGGACGTGCCGTTCTCCTTGAGGATCTCGTCTCCGGGCTTTAATTTTGTGACAGGGATGTCGACGGAGTACGTCACCGAGCCGAGGGGCAGGTTCGTGTCCATGCCCGCGCTGTCAACAATCGTGGTGTTCACGCCGAGAAAAGGCGGAACCAGAATCGCTATCGCCGTCAGGATGGCGGCCGTCAGAAACACATTAACAATAAACTTCAGGAACTTAGACATTGTGTCACTCCTTCCTAGTTGGACATATTAGGCACTTTAGGCATATTTTCTGCGTAACCTGGCAAAACATCGCACGAGGAAGGAACGTCCTCATTCTGCGAAAGTCCTGCATCATGCAGATTAGGCTATTTAAAAGGTATTCTACCATCTTTGCGTGAATATGTACATACGGAAATAAATCTAATTTGGTTTCCTAATTCGGATTTTACCTTGTATCTGCGTCCCCGCTAGGATATAATTCAGTTTATGAATACAGATATTAAAAAGATAGAGGATCTCTCCCTCAACGCCTGGCCGTCCCATCAGATGGAGGTCTATGACGGTTGGATCCTGCGTTTCTCCTACTTTTACACGCACCGAACGAACTGCGTCGAGCACATCGGCGCTTCCATCCTGCCTCTGGAAGAGAAAATTCAATATTGCGAGCAAATGTACCGGCGCTGGAACACGCCCTGCATTTTCAAGATCAGCCCGGTGACCGATCCCGCGCTTGACGGCTGCCTTCAGGAAAGAGGATATCGCATAGAACACGACATCTATGTCATGACGGCAGAGCTCACTTATGCCTCCCTGCCCGCCGAACCGGACATGCCGGATCCCGGCCTTAGGATATGCGCAATGCCCTCCGTTAACGACCGCTGGATTGACGCGCTCTTCGCGTTGAAAAAATCGGACAATGCAATTCATCGAAAGATAGTCCCTTCCATGTATGCCGCAATCCCAAAAGACGAGATTGCCCTCTGCATCGAGAACCCGGATGGCGAAATCATAGCGACCGGCCTTGGCATCATGGACCGGGACTATGTGGGAGTGTATGCTGTCCACGTGCACGAAAACTACAGGCGGCAGGGCCTTGGGCGGATCATCGTGTCTCGCCTTTTGCGGGAAGGCTACAGGAAGGGGGCATCTCACGCCTATCTCCAGGTTGTTAGTGACAATGCTGCGGCAAAGGCTCTTTACCGGTATTTGGGCTTCCAGATCGCTTACCGCTGCTGGTTCAGGGTAAAATAAGAAAGGTTCCGCGGAATCTCTCCCCGGAACCTTTTTGGATGTATGCGTCATACATAAAAGATTCTTCGCTTACGCTCAGAATGACAAAACTGCCACTCCAACCGTACAGATCGAATCATTTCTTCTTCGTAAGGTAAGCCTCGACCTGATCCATCGCTTCCTCCTCATCCGGTCCCTCTGCCGTTACCATTACATCCTCACCAGCCACAAGGCCGAGCGTCATCATGCCCATTATGCTCTTGGCGTTCACCCTTGTGTTGCCTGACTCGAGATAAATATCGCTCCTGAACTGGCTAGCTACCTGCACGAGCAGGGCTACCGGCCTGGTATCAAGTCCGCTGTCAAGCTTAACGGTGATTTCTTTCCTCTTCATATTCGTTTTCCTCCGGAATTCTATAGATCGGGTCCCTATACCCCTCTCTTTTCTTAGGATTCATCTGTTTTTTGAATCCGTAGTTTATCCGCAATCTCTCCGAGCTTGCGGAGCCGATGGTTGACACCGGACTTTCCCAGCCTGGGTTCCATGGCTTCCCCCAATTCTTTCAGCGAAGCCTCCGGATGTTGCAGCCTTGCCTCCGCCATTTGCCTGAGGGGAGGCGGCAGAAAGCCAAAACCAAGCTCTTTTTCTATTAATCGGATGTCTTCTACCTGTCTGACCGAAGTAACAGCCGTACGGTTCAGATTTGCCGTCTCACAGTTGACCCGTCTGTTGATTTTCCCGCGAAAGTCTCTCCAGATCCTGACAGTTTCCAGCTTCATCAAAGACTTGCCGGCGCCCATCAGTCCGATAATATGGACGATCTGTTCCCCTTCCTTCAGGTAAACTACCCACGAATTCTTGCGCATGACAATTTTCGCATCCAGGCCAAAATTGTTCATAGTTCTGCGCACGGTATCCGCCGTCTCCTCGTTGCCGCACACGATTTCAAAATGATAATACTTTTCGGGATCGCTGATCGATCCTCCTGCAAGAAACGTTCCCCGTATGTATGCTTTCTGGCAGCATTCCATCGAAAGGAGCATGGGATGGCTGATAGCCTTCCGTATATCCTGCACTTTCTTCTTATCATCCAGAACCGCCTGGCCGGGTTCGACATATTTTCCATCCGATAACAAATCTTTTTCTATATTAAATGCTTTTAAAAGCAATGTAAAGAACTTTCTTTGCAGGATTGCGTTATCTGACGAAAGCCCGACGGCATCCCCCGCCCCGTCGCCCGATATGGCAAGCATGCCGGCAATCTCGGCTATCTGGCAATGCCTGGCGGCCGGCATCTCGCCGGTAAGTTCTTCCTTCACGTCACTGGAAAAAGACATGCGCCGCCCCTCCTTGTGTCCCGAGGATTTTTTCGGCCCGCGGGGACGGTCCTTTTGGACCAAAATTTTTTGGTCCAAAAGGA
>JAUMWM010000168.1 GCA_030529705.1 Lachnospiraceae bacterium | reverse complement strand
TTTTTAAGCGTTAACTTAGATTCCAGCCTGCCTACAATCCCATTGTAACAGAGAAAAACGCAGAAGGACAAGATTGAATTTCAAATTCAATCTTTACATAAAGCCGCTGTGGATGGTGAAAGATCCTTCGCTTACGCTCAGGATGACAGCGCTTACGCTCAGGATGACGCCAATGTACTATGGGTACAGACGATTTTGGTGTGGAAGCGTGAACAGTTACTCCTCGGTTCTTAGTAGCCCCGGTACTCGAGGCAGAGCATCGTAAGGTCGTCGAACTGTTCCTCGTCGCCGACGAAGTCGCCGACGCCGTTCCGGACGGAAGCGAGCACGGCCTCCGGGCCGGCGTGGGGCACCCGGTTAAGAGCCTTGATGAGGCGGTCGGTGCCAAAGAATTCGTGCCGGCCATTTTCCGCCTCGACCACGCCGTCCGTGTATACAAATATCTTGTCGCCGGGTTCCATTCGGAACTCGTATTCCTTGTAGCGGACATTTTCAATGCCGCCCAGCACGAGGCCGTGCTTGTCTTTGAGAAGGCCGAATTTGCCAATCCGGGTGCGGTAAACGGCGGGGTACTCGTGGCCTGCATTTGCAGTAGTAAGCCAGCCGGAACGCAGATCCAGGATGCCGATCCAGGCCGTGACGAACATTTCCATCTTGTTCTCCGAGCAGAGGGTGCGATTGGAGTCTTCGAGTATTTGCCCGGCACTCCTTCCCAGCATGGCGCAGTTCTTGATGACCGTTCGGGAGATCATCATGAACAGGGCGGCCGGGATGCCCTTGCCGCTGACGTCCGCGATGACCATGGCGAGGTGGTTCGGGTCGATGAAGAAGAAGTCGTAGAAATCGCCGCCGACTTCCTTCGCCGGGGTCATGGTGGCGTAGATGTCGATCGCGGTGCAGTCCGGGAAGGCGGGGAACGTGTTGGGGAGCATGGAGTCCTGGATCTGGTTGGCCATGCGGAGTTCCGTGCTGATTCGTTCCTTTTCCGCCGAGACTTGCTTCACCTGCTTGACGTAGTCCACGGTTTTGTGGGTGAGGGTCTGGAAGGACTCGGCCAGAACCTGGATTTCGTCTCCCGTGCGGTAGTCGTCGGTCATGAAAAATTCCATGTCGCCCTCGGTAAGCTCGGATATGCGGTTCGTGATGTTGTTCAGGGGCTGCACGATGCGGCGGCCCTGTTTCAGCGTGATCCAGATGAGGAGCGCGATTTCCACGATCAGGACCACGAAGATGGCAAATGTAGACGACCGCTTTCCTGCCTGGTAGGACGCGTCTGCCTCTTTTTGGATTTTTGCGTAGCTGTCCAGCATCAAAACGGCGAGTTCGTCGGCTTTTAGCTGGCTGAAGACGGATATTTCGGTCCAGCCGATGGAGCGGACGGGCGCGCCGGACATGTAGTAGGTGCCGCTGCTTAGGGTGATCCGTTTGGTTTCCGTCTTGCCCAGCATGGTATCTGTTACAAATGCAGCCAGCTCGGAGTTGTCTGATTCCCTCAGGTCAAATGGCTGGATGGTCTCGGCCGCCTTGATGGATTCGGATTCCGTGATTCCGGTGGCCATGAGCTCGCCGGAGGTCATCGGCGAGAAGATGACTTCGCCGTTATGGTTGAGTATGATTTGGAATTCATCGTCTACCGCCATGGTCTCGATGGATTTCTGGATTTCCGAGAGGAAGTGGTCCGTGCCGACCACGGCGAGCAGTTCCTGGTTTTTGCCGTAGACGGGCATGGCGGACGTGATGCAGAGCTGCCCTGTTTCTTTGTCGTCCCCTATGTCCGTGAAGATGAGTTTTTTCGCTTCGACGGCGTCTTTGTACCAGAAGCGGGTGCGGGGGTCGTAGCTTTGCAGGGTTCCGTCTTCTTCATACCAGCCGCCGGAGCTCCGGCTGCAGGACAGGAGGATTCCTTCCGGCAGCGCGATGTAGACATTTTCAGCATTGAATGCGGAGCAAATGGCGATCATCATGTCCGACATGTTGGCGACCAGGCTTATGCGGGCGTTTACTTCCGGGGCATTTGCATCCAGTTCGTCGGCCAGCATGACCATGGTGCAGAGCTGGCCGTTTTTGGAACGTTCCGGGAAGGACCATTTGGCAGGGCTGGCGTTTTCGGGATTTTCCAGCAGGGGCTGGGCGTATTTGGCAAGGATTTTTATCCTTGTCTGCATGTCTTTAAAGCTGTTGTTGGTGATGGTGGCTTCCAGTTCGGTGGAGCGGCTCATTTCATCCATGACCAGGTCTTCGATCATTTCTTTGCTGAATTCCGTGAGGGAGTCCATTTGCCGCTTGTTGGTGTCCGCGTTTATTTTCGCAAGCTGGCTGCCCTGGAAAACGCTTGCGATGAAAAAGGCGCCGGAGATGAGCAGGATGCAGCTGCAAAGAAGCACGAGGATCTTGCTTTCGATTCCGCCGACGGTCAGTTTTTTGTATATGCGCATAGGTGTGTCCTCCCATGAACAAGAGCGAAGATATATAAAATAGTATAGCATATAACTGACTGCGTGGGGGATAAAAGTTGGAAAACGGGTCGTGGGGGAGGTTTCGGCCCGCGGGGACGGTCCTTTTGGGTCGAAAGCGGCGGGCCGAAACCCGCAGGCCGAAACCTGACGCAAGGCGGAAGCGGGGGCGACGAGGCGAAAAAGAAGCCGCCCCAAAAGGGGCGGCTTCTTTTTTCGAACTGTACGATTGGGCGTTCGCTTTTGTCATCCTGAGCGCAAGCGAAGGATCTTATATTTTAAGTTTTCGCTGTTCGTTGCCGTAAGTATAAGATCCTTCGCTACGCTCAGGATGACAAGTCAGGTGCAAGCGAAACGAGGTTCGTTTTTTGGACGCTTATACGTAGCCCAGCAAGCTCGGCAGCCACAAGGAGAATACTGGTATGTAGGTGACGAGCAGGAGCACCAGGAAGATGGCCAGGAAGAACGGCATCAAGTAGCCGATGACCGATTCTATCTTGACGCCGCCGACGCGGACGCCGACGAAAAGCGTCGTGCCGACAGGGGGCGTGATGGTCCCGATGCAGAGGTTCATGATCATGAAGATGCCGAAGTGGACGGTGTTTACGCCCAGCGAATTGCAGATCGGCAGGAAGATCGGCGTGAAAATCAGGCAGGCCGGGGTCATGTCCATGAACGTTCCGACGATCAGCAGCAGGATGTTGATGATCAGGAGGATGATGTATTTGTTATTTGTCAGCGACAGCAGGGCGTCGGAGACGGCGGCCGGGATATTTGTAAATGCCATGACCCATGACATGATGGACGAGCAGCCGATCAGGAAAATGATGATGCCGGTCATCTCCGCGCTCTCAAGGAAGATTTTCGGAAGCTCGTTCACCTTGATGGAGCGGTAGAAGAAGAGGGACAAAATCAGGCTGTAGACGACCGCGACGACGGAACCCTCGGTCGCAGTGAATATGCCGGTGATGATGCCGCCGATAACGATGATGATCAGCAGAAGGCAGGGGAGAGCCTGGAGGACGACCTGCATGGCTTCCTTGCCGGAGAATTTCTGCTTGATGACGTAGCCGCGCCTTTTCGCCATGATGAATATGACGATCATGCAGGCGAGACCCCAGAGGATGCCGGGGATGTAGCCGGCCATGAAGAGGGCCGCCACGGACGTTCCGCCGGAAACGAGGGAGAACGTGATCATGACGTTGCTGGGCGGGATCAGGAGGCCGGTCGGGGCGGTGGCGATATTTGCCGCGGCCGAGAAGCTCGGGTCATAACCTTCTTCGCGCTCGATCGGGCCGATGATGGAGCCCATAGCGGAGGCGGCAGCGGTGCCGGAACCGGAGATGGAGCCGAAAAGCATATTTGCAACGGTATTTGTCTGGGCAAGGGAGCCCGGAACGCCGCCCGTTAAGAGTTTGGCCAGGTTGATCAGGCGGATCGCGATGCCGCCTTTGTTCATAAGGTTGCCGGCGAGGATGAAGAACGGGATCGCCAGCAGGGAGAAAACGGAAATGCCGCCGAAGATACGCTGCGCGCCCGTCAGGACCGCGGATGTCGTATTCAGGATGGGCAGGATCGCCGCGATGGACGATATGCCGAGTGCGACGGCGATCGGCACGCCTGCTATGAGCATGATGGCGAGCGAGATCAGGATAATCAGACCGGATGATACTGCAATACTCATATTCTTACCCCCGTGTTATTCTTTGGCTTCTCTCTGAGAGCCTTCTGTCTGACCTGTTACGAGGTCGATGATGTTCAGGATTCCGTAGAAGACGATCAGGGCACCGGTGACCGGCACGACCGTGTAGATCGTTCCCATATGGACGCCCAAAGAGGCGGTCTTCTGGGTCATGGTCAGGGCGCGGATCGCCATGCCGCCCCACAGGAGGACTATGGTGGCAAATGCCACGCACAAGATTTCGATAACTACCTCGAGGACCAGGCGCGGCGTGCCTTCGATCTTGTCGACCAGGAAGGACATGCGCATGTGGTCGCGTTTGCCGAATACGTAAGCCGAAATCAGGAGGGCCATCCATGTGAAGGAGTATGTCAGGAGCTCTTCCGAGACGGTGGACGGCCGGTTGAAGAAGTAGCGGGTCACGATCTGGTAGGTGCCGATCACGACCATGGCTGCGAAGATGAGGCAGCAGACATTTGTAAGAATTTTGTCTACTATGAGACGTATTTTTTTGAGTGTCTTCATATTATAATATCCCTCTCCGTATATTGCGTGGGTTTGGTTGGTGTTCGTGGAGCGCAGGCGTGTCATTTGCCCTCCGCAGAGTTTCGTGGGCTTCCCGGATGTGAGCATGGTCACGAATCGCTGGGCTGCGTTTTGGCAGCTGTTCATGGGACTCGCCTCAGTTATTTGCCCGCCTCGTAGTTCTTGTTGACCTCCTGGATGTGGTCATAGAGGTCGCGGATCGCCGGGTTTCTGTCCAGCATCTCTTCGTGCAGGGGCAACGCGGCCTCGCGGAACGGCTCGATGTCCACGTCGATGAACTCGACGCCCATGTCGTTTTGCGCGATGTTTTTGGCCTCTTCGATCTGCTTGTCCCACTCCTTAAGCTCGACTTCGGTGGAGAGGAGGGCGGCCTGCTCGAATACTTCGTACTCTTCGGGCGTAAGTTTGTCCAGGAAGGCGATGTTGCCGATGAGCATGTCGGGAATCATCTGATGCTTGTCGTAGCTGTAGTATTTGGCGACTTCGCCGTGCTTGTTATTTGTCAAGGCCAGCTCATTGTTCTCGGCGCCGTCGATGACGCCCTGCTGGATGGCGGTGTAGACTTCGCCGAAGCTCATGGGCGACGCGGCCGCTCCCATGGCTTTGACCAGGGCGATGGAGGCCGGGGACTGCTGGACGCGGAGTTTCATGCCTTTCATGTCCGCGGGGGAGTTGATGGGCTCTTTGGCGTAGAAGCTGCGGGTGCCGGCGTTGTACCAGGTGATGCAGCGGAAGCCGGCGATGTCCGTCGACGCGTAGACCGTTTTCATGTAGTCCAGGTCTTCCATCGTGGCGTGGTAGGCGTCTTCATTTGCGAACAGGTAGGGGAGGCTGAAGATTTCGTAGACGTCTGCAAATGTCTCCAAGTTCGCCGTCGCCGCTATCGCGAAGTCGATTGCGCCCGTCTGCGTCAGCTCGATGGCCTTCTGGCTGCTGCCGAGAAGCTCGTTCGGGAAGATTTGGATGTCGTATTTGTCTCCCAGCTTTTCTTCGACGGCTTTTTCAAATTCCAACAGGCCCAAATGCTGTGGATGTGTTTCCGACTGGCTGTGCGCGACTCGGACGATGCGCGGCTCGTTGGGGTTTCCTCCGCATCCTGTCAGCGTGGCCGACATTGCGGCGAGGATGGCCAGGACGCACAGGAGAGCGGGCGCTTTCTTTCGATAGTTGCTGTTGTTCATATCTCCTCTCCTTTCAGTGATGGATTTTGTAAAGAAGTGTTGTAAGTGCAAGGTTACTGTTCACACTTCCGCACAAAATCGCCTGTTTTTGCGGCAATTGGGGT
>JAUMWM010000025.1 GCA_030529705.1 Lachnospiraceae bacterium | reverse complement strand
CGAAGCGAAGGATCTTTATCTCCAGATACGTTTTATGTAAAGATCCTTCGCTTTGCTCAGGATGACATATCCGTTCTTTAAACAAATACTTTTGCAACCCGCTTAATCCCAGATTTTCCAAGGAGCGCTGCCGCTCTCCCACAAACTCTCCAGGTACTGCCTCTCCCGCAGCGTATCCATGCACTGCCAGAAGCCCTTGTGGCGATATCCGTTCAACTGCCCTTGCCTTGCAACCTCTACCAAGGTATTCTTCTCAAGAACCGTCTCGTCCCCATCGATATAGTCAAATATCCCCGGCTCCACGACCATAAAACCGGCATTAATCCAGCCGCCTTCCTCCCGCTTCTTCTCCCGAAAACTCGTAATATCCCCGTCTTCCTGAATATCCAGAATCCCGAAACGGCCGCTAGGCTGAACGGAGGTAATCGTGACCATCTTTCCGGTCCTTCTGTGGAAACCAACAAGCTCCGGCACGTTGATGTCCGCCACGCCGTCCCCATATGTCAGCAGGAAAGGTTCTTCGTTCAGATACCGTCGAACCCGCCTGACCCTGCCTCCTGTCATGGTGCGAAGGCCGGTATCAACGAGCGTGACCTTCCAGGGTTCCAGTGCATTGTTGTGGACGATCATCTCATTTTTCCCATGCGTGAAATCGAATGTCAGGTCGCTGTTATGAAGATAATAATCCGCGAACCACTCTTTAATGACGTGCTGCTTGTAGCCGCAGCAGATGACAAATTCATTGTACCCATAACAGGCATACATTTTCATGATGTGCCAGAGGATTGGCTTGTCCCCGATTTCAATCATCGGTTTCGGTTTCAGGTGGCTCTCCTCGCTGATTCTGGTGCCGAACCCGCCGGCCAGTATTACGACTTTCATATAATCACTCCACTATTTAAAATCTAGTCTATCGACCCGCGGGGACGGTCCTTTTGGGCCAAATTTTTTGACCCAAAAGAACCGTCCCCTTGGGCCGATATCGGTCCGTGGGGACGGTCCTTTTGGGTCGAAAATTCTTGACCCAAAAGAACCGTCCCCGCGGACCGAAAATTCTCGTCCCAAAAGGACCGTCCCCGCGGACCGAAATTTTTTGACCCAAACGGACCGTCCCCGCGGGACGAACCCCTGGGGCGAACGGCTCATTTCGCAAATGGCACGTACACTATCCGATATCCCTCGTCACGGATCGTCTCGGTCTCCGTTGCGTAAACCTCGGTATATTCCTTGGGATACCCAACTATGTTCCCCATGCAGCCCTCGGGGGACGTATCGGAAAAGAAAACGTACACTCCCTCCGCCTTCGGGAACATCTTCCGGGCTGCCTTCTCAAACCCGGCATAGTCTAAATCCTTAAACCGAGTCTTATTCCTTATGCAAAACCCTGCCTCCTGCTCGTAGAAAGCCGAATATGCCTTCTTCGTTACAAGTCTCGCAACAACGGAATTGCAGAACTCCCCGGACCCCTCGAATATCACCGCGTCCTCCGGGAGAGCCTCAAGAAAATCTGCGGCGCCCTGCGCATCGGTATAGAGACCGTCATAATCCGCCTTGATGTCATCTATAAGCGCCCAGGAAGACGCAAGGCAAGTCGTAACAATAGCAAGGCTTAATAGCATGCAGGCCGGCATGTATAAAATTCTGTGTTTCCTTTTGAGTGGACGAACTTTTGTTTTTTCCACTCTATCACAGGAATAATCCTCGCACGACTGAACATCATCCATCTGAATCTCGCCCGACTGTTCTTCATCCGACTGAGCCCCACCTAACTGGTTCTCTCCCAACCGAGTCTCTATCAAGTTCCTCCTCTGATCCATGCAATCCTTCGCAATCCAGAAAAACCAGAAGAACTGCCACAGCCACAGAAGATGCCGATAATTGCTGACCCCCCATACCTCCGCGTAGACGTAGAGCTGGAAAGCCATGGCGACGGCGCAAACAATCACGCCCCTTGCGAGCCTCACATCAAAAATAACCGCCGCAATTACAAAAAGCAGGATGCAGGCTGCAGCCTCGAACCTGAAATTCGTAAACAGGAACACGAGGCAGGTCTTCGCGGCGGCCACCATATCGCCGACCAGGCCCATAAACGTAGCCGCCTTTTCCCCGGAACCCACCGATGCCGCATTTCCCACGTCCCGAAACTCATACAGCAGGAAAATGGCACTGGCGAGGGGAATGAGAAGGGAGGCTGCATTTGCAGCAAACGTCTTGCCGGCATCCGCCTCCCCCGCGCCCTTCTTCCGCCGATACAGGAAAATCGATCCGAAAAAATGGCAGGCGCACAGCGCAAAGCACATCCCAATCATGACGATGTGCGTCTGCACGAGCAGGGCAATTAGAATACAGAAGGACACGGGATGCTCATAGCGGCGCCTGTCCGCCATGGCGAGCAGCACCAGGAGCAGCGCAACAAGGCAGTAACTCCTGCTGATTGCCGAGAAAGCATAAATGCAAAGAGGGCTGGCCGCAAACAGCATTCTCGATATCCGGTCAAATGGCGCCGCCGCCCCAATCAGCACGATAACGACGGCCATAACCACGATGCTGACTATGTTAAGCGTGACAAATGGCAGCCCGGCTTTCGCAAATGGCATAAGCAAGTAGAACCACAGGCACGGATGCCCCTCGTAAGACAACTCGTCAAGGAGCGAGATTGGCGAAAGCTGCTTCGCCATGAGCCACGCCTGCGCCTCGTCCCTCCACGCTTCGTGCCGCAACATCATGATGATATTAAATAATATCAGGATTCCAAAAAACAAAACATACGGAATAACCTCAGGGTCATTCCGTATATCCTTACGTTTACTTCGGATTCGCAATGTATTGTCCATTTACGATTTTCCTCATATCCATTCGCTTACTTCGGATTCGCAATGCATTGTCCATTTACGATTTTTCCTCGTGGTACTCTTGCTCCGTGTTGACGTTCCAGATATTCGTCCTGTCCTTCCTGCCGGATAGGATATTGTCCACGGTCTGAAAAGCCGTCTCCATCGAATGATCCATGTTGTTGTAGCGATGCTGGCCGTTGCGGCCGATGCAGTACAGGTTGTCATAGGTATCCAGATATTCAATCAGCCGGTCAATCTGCGAATAGGTATCAAAATAAGCCGGGTACGCTTTCCTGACCTTCTTGCAATGGGCATCAAGGACGTCCTCTATCCCGCTGATAACGCCCATCTTTTTCAGCTCTCGGACTGCCATACCTTTCCATTTGCGGGAAGGCATGTTCCAGTACTCATCCCCCTCCGAACAGAAATACTCGAGGCCTATCCACACGGTATTCTCGGGATCCTCCACCATATACGGCGACCAGTTGTTGAAAATCTGTATTCTTCCAAGCTTCACCCCCGTATCCTGGACGTAAATCCAGTTGTCCGGGACGATGCCGCCCAAAGTCGGAATATCGGTCTCATTTTTCAGATTAAGCTTCCGGGCGAGAAGTCCCACCGTGACAAAATCTCTGTAGGGCAGGCCGTTGGCAATCTCCCCGACCTCCTCCGGCACGTTTTTCATGGATGCGACGAGGTCTTTCAGCGGCATGGATGATATCACGATATCGCCCACCTCCTCATGAATCCTTCCATCGGCATCCATCCATGCCAGCCCCTGCACATGCGTGCCTTGATTATGGATGGAGCAGACGCGGGCATTCCGGACAATCCTTCCGCCCATTTTTACAAATTCATGCGCCGCCGTCTCCCAAAGCTGGCCGGGCCCGTACTTGGGATAGGAGAATTCCTCGATCAGGGACGTCTCAACTTTCTGTGCATCTACCTCTCCGGCAAATACCTTCATGGCCATATCCTTCACGATTGCCGTGATGGACAGGCCTTTCACCCGCTGAGCTCCCCACTGGGCGGAGATGTCCCTCGGATGCCTTCCCCAGAGCTTTTCCGTATACCCCTCAAAAAACATGGAATACAGCTTCCTGCCAAACCGGTTGATATAGAAGTTCTCAAGAGAATCCTCCGGAAGCTTTTTCACAACGGATGCCAGGTAGGACGCGCCTGCCTCCACGGTGGAGCCTGCCCCCATGTTCTTTAACGTGTTCAGATTCATCTTGATGGGATAGTCGAAAAATCTTTTCTTGTAGTAAATGCGGGACACCCTGTTTCGCGTGAGCATGACGCGGTCCTCAAGTTCCGGATCCGGTCCTCCCTCGGCGATAGTGGATTCCCTGCCAAGCTTCGCATAATCGAAAGCCGGCGCCCCCTGGGTCGGCATCATCATCTCCCACCATTCCGTAACCCGCCTGTCCTTGGAGAAGAACCTGTGACCGCCTAGATCCATGCGGTTTCCTTTATACCGGACAGTTTTGGAAATGCCGCCGACTTTCCCTTCTTCTTCAAATATTGTCACCTCGCATTCGGGGCATCTTTTCTTAAGTTCATATCCGGCAGTGATTCCCGCAGGCCCGGCTCCGATAATCAAAACATGCATTTTCTATGCGACACCTACTTTCTCTTTTTTCTCTTCTTTTTTCGGATTCTTTTTTTATTCCTCTCATAATTGAGAGCCAGAATCATGATAGCGACAAATATGGCCATGAATAGCACAATGCCGATGATGATTCTGATTTCCATCTTTTTGCGCTTTGCCGCAAGGTCAGTTTCCTGCTCGAGAGCACCGGAAGAGTCACCTCCATAAGCCTGGGTTCCGGCTGTCACGGCAGTCTCAGTCCCTCCGGCATTTGCTCCGGAACTATCAGGAGATGCGGTTTCATCCCCCTCCTTATCCTGCTCCGTCTTTTCAACTGCCGCCTTTTCCTTCTTCCCGGACTTGCTCCCTTTCTTCTTCTCTTTTTCCTTCTTCTTTTCTTCGTCCTTCAGGAACTTTTCATATGCTTTGGCGTTCTCTTCCGTCATCAGCATGTTGCCAACCCGGCGGCCGCCGTAAGAATAGACATAATCAGTCATTTCTGTCCCGTCAGCCGCCACGGACTCCTGCACTTCGACTGCGCAGTCGGTTACATTTGCATTGGACGGAATCATTATCTTTCCTCCGGATGAAATGTACTCCGGAATGCCGATATCGACAAGCTTGAAGTTATTGTAACCGTAATCCAGCAGGTCCACATTATCCTGGGCCGCATAGCTCCCGTCCATAGCGTGCAGCGTGACGACGATCAGCGTCATGCCCTCCCTCGAGGCAAAGTTAGCCAGGCAGGACTGCGCGGCATCCGTATATCCGGTCTTCCCCCCTATGATGCCGGGATAGAAGAACTCGGGGACGACGAGCAGGGCATTATGGTTCGTCATGGTCCTCTCGGTCGCCGTCATGTTGGTCGGTGGAATCGTGTAGTTGGCGGTATGGACGATCTCCCGAAATTTCTCATATTGAAGGGCCTGCCTGGCAATCAAGGCCAGGTCGTGGGCCGTCGTCATATGGGCTTCATTCGGCATGCCGCAGGCATTTTCAAAATGCGTGCCGGTACAACCGAGAGATACAGCTCGGTCATTCATCATCTGGATGAAATTCTCCAGCGTGCCCCCGATGTATTCGCCGACCTGCGTCGCCATGTCATTTGCCGACTTTAACATGGTGCCGTACAGGAGCTGTTCCAGAGTAAAAACTTCGCCGACCTGCGTGTACAGGTTCGAGCTCCCATCCGCGACATAGGCCGTGCCGGTAGAAGTCATGGCCACCTGATCCTCCAGATTTCCATTTTCCAACGCCAGGAGGACGGTCATGAGCTTGGTGACGGAGGCGGGATACTTCTGGACGTCCATGCATTTGTCGAAAAGAACCGTGCCCGTATCCGCATCAATCAGGACTCCCGCATCCGAAAAAATGTCCTGGGCCTGCGGCCATCCGGGGGTGCCATTTGTAATAACTATGGAAGGATCGGCTCCGGATGGAGCAGGGGTTTCCGCAGCAGATGCCGCATCAGCAGCGCCTGCCTCCGCCGCAAAAACTGAGGATGCGGCCAGGGCGGATACCAGCACAGCGGACAAAAATGCAACAATAATGCGGCCAGGCCTTCCTTTTATATGTTTATTCCTGCTCTTGTATTTCATCTGAAATCTTCTCCCCAAGTCCGGACTCGACAGCCCCGCACATGGCAGACAGCGCCTCGACCTCGTCCTCGCCGTCGCATACAATCTCTATCTCGTCGCCGCATTTGACGCAGGCGCCGAGAACGGAGAGAACGCTCTTTGCATTTGCCGTAGTAATGCCGAACGTAAACGTTATGAGGCTCTTGAACCTGACTGCTTCCTTGCAGAAATTTGCGGCGGGCTTCAGGTGAAGACCCTCAGGATTTATAACAGTGACCTTTCTGCTGACCATGGCATTTCCTCCTCTATAAAAGCGGTTTTTGATCCGCCTTTGTATCTACTCAGCACCCCTTGGCATTCTGAGCGAAATCATTGCGTCGTCTCTGGCACTTCCGTCACGGACAGGACGGCATCTACCGTGACAGCCTCTACAAGCTCGCATCCTTCCGGCAGACTGCAGTTTACCGAAAGGACATGGTTCCCAGCCGGAAGGTCGGTCACATCCACCGACATCTGAATGTCATCCGCCGTCAGGTTTTGCAGGGCCTCATCCGACCCCTGTACCTTCACTTCCAGGCGGTTCACGCCGAATACGCAGTTCATATTCTCTGCCAGCCCCTCCGTCTTGATGTTCTTTGTCTGCACCGATATGGGCTTGCTGTCATAAGGCAGGATCTGAACCTCCACAATGACCGTGCTGCTGACGTCCTCCGGCAGGGACAGCCCTTCCGGAAGATAATTCGTAATGTCGATGCGGACATCCTTGTCGCTGTTCGCCCCGGATATACCAACAGCGCCCGATTCGGAAGATATCGTGATGACATTTCCATTTGCGGCTAATGATTCCAGTGCTTCCTTGCTCCCTTTGACAGAAATAGTCGAAGGCGTGACCGTCACCTTCCCAACCTGGTATCCGGGAGCCGGCTCCCCGCCAGTCCAGGCCTCGATTGCAACGCCGCTCACAACCTGATGCAAGGTAACATGGACGCTGATGTCTTTTTCATCAACATTCAAGCTCAGATATGACATCTGGGCTTCCGTAAATTCTATCCCGTTCCTGTCTATTATCTTAATCTCAGGGGTCAAATCTGCATCTCTTCGAAGGCTGCTGACATCAACCTTCGCAGAGACTCTCTCGATAATGTTCACAAGCGATCCTGGTCCGCGGATCGTTAAAGTATCCGGGTTCACGTCCAGTTCTGCAACTTCATAACCCGATGACGGCCTCGAACTACCATATGAGGCAGTGACGACAAAGTCATCGCTGACCATCTCTTCCAGTTCGATGCTTATGTTCCTCGGCGAAGCCGTAACATTCTCCGGAGAAATCCCCTTTACAGTCACAGCGAGAGGCACCATGACCGGATCGGTATTAAAACTCACAATTTGGGTCAGGTCAGCAGTCGCCGTTATGCTTAATTCCGTAAGACGGTCTACCGATGACCTGGTTCCCTTTATCCTTACGGAAGTGGTGTCATAGCCATCCGCTATTTTATAGGACATGCCCATGCTTTCAATATAGGAAGAGTTGGCGATACTGATCGGTATGTCGTTGAATGTTACTGTCACGTTCGGATCGTTCGTATTCGTTATTGCCAGCCAGATTAGGATTGCAAGAGCAAGTGACGCTAATTTCAGAACCGGATGCTCCAGCGGTTTTTTCTTCATAATTACCTCTTTACGTTTGAAAGAAACTTACGCCTGTCCTTTCCAGATACGGAACTTCTTCTCCTCGCGCTCCCGCATCGTATCCTTCTGCACGAGATGGAGCTGCTCCCGAAGCTCGCTGGGCGTGACGCCGGTTTCGAGATGGCCCATATAGGAATAGGACACCCGTCCCGTCTCTTCTGATACGACAATTGTAAAAGCGTCGCTCTCCTCGCTGATACCGAGGGCCGCCCTGTGCCTCGTCCCGTATTTCTTACTGATCGTTACATTGTCGGAAAGGGGAAGATAACATGTCGCAGCAACAATTCTGTCCCCCCTCATAATCACTGCGCCGTCATGCAAAGGGGTGTTATGCTCGAAAATATTCACGAGAAGTTGCGATGAGACCAGCGAATCCAGCTCTATCCCGGTATTGATATACTCTGTCAGAAAAATATTCTGTTCTATGACAATCAGCGCGCCCGTCCTGACTTCCGACATCTCGTTCACGGCCCGTATAATCTCATTGATCACCGTATCAGAATACCTGAGCACCTCCCGTCCACTGTCAAAAGGAAGGAAAACCGACGTGAGCGACCGCCTTCCGAGAGAATCCAGCGCCTTTCGGAGTTCCGGCTGGAAGATGATGACCAATGACAGCATGGCGATGGAAGCCAGCCTTGAGACCAGCCACAAAATCGTCGTGAGCCGGAATATCCAGGCAAATACGATGAACAGTATGACAACCAAAAACCCTTTCAGAAGCGTATATGCCCTGGTCCTCTGTACCCACTCCATGAAATAATAAATCAGCACAGTCAGGATTAGGATTTCAACCGCATCGCTGAGGTATATTTTGGGCAGGTAAAGACCCGTAAAAAAATTGGATATCTCCTGGAACAATAAAGACAAATCCGCCCCTCCCCTAAAGGCAGTTTTGGCCGCCTTCTCTATCTATCTTACAGATGCCAATCATGGAAACTTTCGACTTGCACGGTCGGGCTGGCAATTCTGTCATCCTGTGCGTAAAGATCCTTCGCTTCGCTCAGGATGACATGGCATTCTCAGAATCACAAGGCATTCTTAGGATGACATGGCATTAGATATGCTGTCATTTACAGATTCTTCAGGGAATCCTCCAGCCTGCTCTCGAAATCAACCCCGACATTATCCTGATTGCTGACCGGCATGGAATTATCAACTTCGGCGTAACTGCTGTTATTCCTATTCTCTATCTCCCTCACCCTGCTCTTGTACGCATACATTTTCGGCACGGCTTTCACGAAATAGTAATAATCATCGTCCTCGAACTCAAGCGATTCCGTCCTGGTATAATCCACCGAAAGGAAGAAAAACTGGACGATCAGGGCTATCAAAACCGTAAAAATCGACCCGATCATGATCATGGATATGTTAAAATGCGTACCGACCACGGAATTGCCAAGCATGATGAAGAATACGTAAATGACCGCGCCGATAAGCGTAGCCACCGTGAACGAGTAGGCAAATCCAAGCCGCCGCACGGCATACACGATGACGACGACCGCAGCAATGGCAAGGATGTTCACGACTAGGCCGCTGTCGGAGACGAGCCCTCCCAGAAGGAGCGTCAGCCTCTCCATATACTCCGTCTGCTCCAAGACCCTTAACTGGTCTTTGTTCCTGGTCAGCGAATCAATTAAGTAATAGGTAGCACAGCCGCTGCACACTGCCACGAGGGACACGGGCCGCCTCCTAAGGCCAAAGCAAATGGGAATGAGCGATGGCATTCCAAAATACATGCCGATCGGCATGAGGATAAGTCCCAGGGCGTCATCCGGCACGAATCTCAGGAAGAGGAAAAGCAGGATGAGCAGGACGGCAAGCGTGACCGCTCCGGCATCCAAGCCCATGACAAATGCATGCCCGATTATAAATCCTGCCGAACACAGAGGGATGACCCGCAACGGCAACACCGAACATAAAAGGGCAGTAATGATCATAATGAGGACATTTGAAAACACGCTGTCCGTTGCAAATGCCACGCTGATCCAATAAAAGCATAAAAAGGCCAGCAACGCTTTCAGAATGATATCAAAGTATACCGTATGTTGCGCATAAGCGGCTTTTATTCTCTCTTTCAATTCCAGCATCATTGTCATAATATCTCTGCGACCCTTCTTTCTTAAAGAAAAAATTACATAGAAAGCAGCCTTCTGAGTTTCGTCAGATACTCCTTAACGTTCCTTCTGGCTATCCCGTAACGTACGATGGATGATATGTAAGCGATTGCCAGATAGATTCCGACAAGCATAATGTACCCGATTAAAAGCCAGGAACCCAGTACTTTCAGATTAATCGAATTTATATTGTTGAGCAGATATTCAAGATTTCCGGCAACAATCAGCGCCAAAATCAGAACATACCCTATACTGGTGAAAATCCATGATTTGATGAGCTGGAGGCCCAGATAATCCGCGCGGTAATATCTGCGGATTCGGATATCCTCCCGGCCCTCCCCGTTCTCATACCGGGCCAAGTCGACCATGGCTTTCACTTTTTTCTCATCAGGCATAGCATACCTCGCTTTATTGTATAGTTTTTGGCAGTTCTTTAGTATGATACCATAAAACCACCGCCAATGCAAACTGACAGAAAATAGATTCTTCCAACTCCGGCGCTGCGGAGTATTTTCGCCCCTGCATCGACCGTAGCGCCGGTCGTATAGATGTCATCTACGATCAGCGCGCTTTTGACCCCCATAAGTCCGCTGCCGACGGCAAATACGCGGGCCAGGCTCTCATACCGCTCCCTCGAGGAAAGGGCTTTAAGCGCAGACGTGCTGCCCTTCCTTACTAGACCGCCCGCGGCGAGCCTGATTCCGCTCTCCTTGGAAACTGCCCGGGCAATCACCTCGGCCTGATTGTAACCTCTTTCCCGAAGCCTGTCCTGATGAATCGGAATGGGCACGATGACTTCCGGCCTCCATGTAGCAAGCTCGCTCCTGGCAGCCCTGGCGGCATAGACGCCCATCGCCTCCCCATACTCGCGCCGCCCTTTGTATTTCAGGAAGCTCACCGCTTCCCTCATGACCGATTCATAACGATAAATGCCTATGCCCCTGTCGTAGAGATGCCTGGTCCCGGCACAGTCCCGGCATACGGCCTCATATGCCTCCACGGGCTTCCCGCATTTCCTGCACCTTGCGCTCTCAATGATGGGCAAACGTTTTTCGCATTCCGGACATATGTACTCCCCCACAGGTGCCGGCTGGTGGCAGACCATGCAACGGCGGGGATAAAGGAGGTCGATGGCGTACTGCGCCACCCCTCTCGCTACTCTTTTTATCTTCATGCTTCTTACCTATGATCATTTCCAACTGTACGGTCGCCCCATTTTCGCTGTCATCTTCTGTTTTGTCATCCTGAGCGTAGCGAAGGATCTTATCCCGAAAGCATCTGTTGCATGCGAAAGATCCTCCGCTTACGCTCAGGATGACAAATTTTCCAGTCCAACCGTGTAGCTTTCATTTTACGCCATCGGCAAACTGCCCATGTCCTGTATCTCGCATATCCGCTCGTCCAAAGACGTATATCTGACCTGCTGGGTCACGTTCTCGATCATCCCCCTCACCGTCTCCTCGCTGCCTAAAATCATGACGCACTTTCTGGCGCGCGTCACGGCCGTATACAGAAGGTTTCTGGAAAACAGCATCCGGGGACCTGACAAAAGCGGAAGAATCACGGCCGGATACTCGCTGCCCTGGGATTTGTGGATCGTGACCGCATAGGCAAGCTCCAGCTCCTCTAGATTTGAAAATGGGTAGTCTACGAACCGGCCTTCATCGAACTCGATGGTCAAGATATTTGCAAATTCATTAATCTCCCGAATCGTTCCCATGTCTCCATTGAAAATGCCCTGCCCATGGCCGACAACGATGCCGTGTCTTGCGGTCCGTATTTCCCACTCAATCTGGTAATTGTTCTTCACTTGCATGACCTTGTCGCCGACCCGGAATTTTTCGTCCCCAAATATCTTCTCCGCCTTCCCCTCGGCCGGCGGATTCAGGTACTCCTGCAAAATGCGGTTCATCCGTTCCACGCCCAGGCTTCCCTTCCGCATCGGGGAAAGCACCTGTATGTCAAATGGCCTTGCATCCACATACCCCGGCAACTTGTCCCGGACCAGCTCGATGATATTGCTGATGATTAAATTCGGATCTGACCGGTTCAGGAAAAAGAAATCCCGGCTTTTGTTCCCGAGAACAATCTGTTCCCCCGAATTAATCTTATGGGCATTCACGATAATGTCCGACGTGGCGGCCTGTCTGAAAATCCGAGTGAGCCTCACGCTCGGAAAAGCCCCCGATTTCAGCATGTCCCGCAACACGGCTCCCGGCCCGACGGAAGGGAGCTGATCCACATCCCCCACGAGAACCAGCCTGGTTCCCACAGGGACCGCTTTCAGCAAAGAATACATCAAGAAAATATCCACCATCGACATCTCATCGATGATGACGACGTCCGCCTCAAGGGGATTTTCTTCATTCTTCTCAAAACGGACGCTCTCCCCCATCTCATCCGTGGCCTGGCTAATTTCCAGAAGCCTGTGAATAGTGGAAGCCTCATAACCGGTCGTCTCCGTCATGCGTTTTGCCGCCCGCCCTGTGGGCGCTGCTAACCGGATCTCCAGGTTTTCCGACTCGAAAAACCTCAGCATTTGATTGATCGTCGTCGTCTTCCCCGTGCCTGGGCCCCCTGTCAGGATGAAAAGACCATATCTGGCCGCGCACAGAATCGCCTGCTTCTGGTCCTCGTCCAAGGCGACGCTCTTATTCTTATCGCTCGCAAGTACATGCATGAGCCGCCGCTCGATGTCCGCATCCTCATCCGCCGATACGCGGGCATTCAGGTCACAGAGCATGCGCGCCGCATTCAGTTCCATGTAATAATATCTGGCAAGATATACGATTCTGTTCTTGCCTTCCGGAACGCTGCCAAGGTGTTCAAAGGCTGGCATGCCAAATGCATTTGCCGACATGCCATCCCATCTCTCATCTTGAGAAGCGTGGTTTCGGACAACAATTTTTCGATCTATCATGAGCGCCGTGATTTGCCTTTCCACGTCTCCGTCCGCCACCCCGAGCAAATCCGCAGTCCTCGCAACCAGTTCCCACTCCGGCAGATAGACATTCCCCTCACCGAGAGCCAGGCCCAGGCAATATAATATCCCGGAACGAATGCGGTACTCCGAATCCCTTTCTATGCCGGCCCTGGCAGCAATCGCATCCGCCGTCTTAAATCCCACTCCCTCGATATCTTCCGCCAGGGCATAGGGATTTTCACGGATGACGGTATACATCTTCTCCCCGTACTTGTTGAAAATCTTCACGCCCAGAGCCAACGACACGCCGTAGTTTTGCAGAAAAAGCATCGCCGCCCTCTGGCTTCGCTGGGAATCCACCTGTTTTGCAATGTCTCTGGCTTTTCCCTTGCTGATGCCTTTTATTTCCGCCAGCCGCTCCGGTTCCTCCTCCAGGATCCTCAGCGTGTCGTCGCCGAATTTCTTGACAATTCTGGCGGCAAGGGATTTCCTGATGCCCTTGATGGCACCGGAACCCAGATACCGTTCGATGGCGTCCTTGCCTTCCGGCTCCTTCGTCTCGTAGCTTTCGACTTTGAACTGCTCGCCATAAGAGATATGGGAAGTGTACCGGCCCGTGGCCTCTATACTCTCCCCCTCGCTCACAGATTGAAAAAAGCCGACCAGCGTCAGCTCTTTCCCTTTCGAATTCAGGCTCAGGACGGTATAACCGTTCTCCTCATTCCTGAAAACGATGCGCTCTATGATTCCGTTTACGGTTTCCTGCATTACTTGACCCCTCTTAAAAATCACGGATCGTCACAATAGTAAATCTAAAGTCCTTTAGTCCATCCGACTTAGCATTGCAATTTTCTCGTTATACAGGCCGGTTCCCTCCGCCACGGAGCACTCCGGATTCTCCGCAGTCATGACATTAATCCCCGTCCTCTCCTCAATCATCTCCTCAAACCCATCGAGCAGGGCTCCTCCGCCCGTGAGTATGATGCCGCGTTCCACAATATCCTGCGACAGTTCCGGCGGAGTCTTCTCTAGAACACCGTGGACGACCTCGACAATCTCGCTGGCAGCTTCGCCGCAGGCCTGGCGAACCTCATCGGACGTGATGGAGATGGTTCTCGGAAGACCCGTGATGACGTTCCTGCCGCTGATCTGCATAGACTCCGAGTTCGGTTTCGGATACACGGTTCCAATCTTAATCTTGATGGCCTCAGCCTGGCCTTCCCCGATAAACAGGTTATGATTTCTACGCACATAACGGACGATGGCCTCGCTGAACGTATCCCCGCCTATCCGCAAGGTCTGCAGAATAACGGGGGCTCCTAAGGAAATGACGGCGCATTTCGTCGTCGCGCCTCCGATATCGACGATCAGGTTTCCGACCGGCTTCGTGATATCGATACCGGCTCCGATCGCTGCGGCGACCGTCTCCTCGACAATCGTCACATCTCTGGCGCCGGCCTGGTAAGCGGCCTCCACCACCGCCCTCTTCTCAACCTCCGTCACCCCGCTTGGGACGCAGATGCTGATATAAGGTTTCCGAAAAGCCCTCCTGCCAAGAGCCTTCTGGATGCAGTGCTTTAAAAGCAGTTCCGTCATGCGGTAATCGGATATAACTCCGGATTTCAGCGGCCTAATTGCGACGATATTCCCCTGATTGCGCTCAATCAGGTTCTTCGCCTCATCGCCGTAAGCCAGAATCTTTTCCGTATCTTTATCATAAGCGACGATAGAAGGTTCAATAGCGGTAATCCCCTTCTGTTTCGTGTATATAACGACATTTGATGAACCAAGATCAATTCCTATATCTGTTGAAGGCATACACTTCTCCTTATGGTTTTTCCGACGTTCTTGCCTGTCGCGCCGAGCCGCCGTTGGCGGGTCAAATCGGCTTATCTTAGAACGCCGATTTTTCTAACATTCTTTCCTGCCGCACCGAGCCGCCGTTGGTGGGTCAAATTGGCTTATCTAAAACGTCTGTTTATGCGTCTATTTCATTGCGACGGCTTATTACAAATCCCCTAATGACAAACTCAGCGGGTCACGTGACCCGCTAAACCCAAAACCCGTACACTATAGGGTAATCGAATTTTATTATCCGATTACTATAATACACGAACCTATTCTTTAGTTCAATCATGAGATTACTTTTTTTGTTGCTGTTCACGCTTCTGCTCAAAAAACACCAGTGTTTGCGAAAAAAGGGATGTCATCCTGAGCGTAGCGAAGAATTTCGGCCCGTGGGGACGGTCCTTTTGGGTCGAAAAAATTCGACCCAGAAGGACCGTCCCCGCGGGCCGAAATTTCTCACTGTTGTAGCGCCTTCTCCAGCTCCTTCTTTATATAGATTCCGGTATACGAGTTCGGGCACTCCGCCACCTGCTCCGGCGTCCCGCATGCCACCACCGTGCCGCCGCGGTCTCCGCCCTCCGGTCCCAAATCGATAATATAGTCCGCCGTCTTTATGACGTCCAGATTATGCTCGATCACGACGACCGTGTTCCCGTCCTCCGTAAACCGCTGCAGGATGTCCACCAGCTTGTGGACGTCCGCAAAATGCAAGCCGGTCGTTGGCTCGTCCAGAATATAAATCGTCTTGCCGGTGGACCGCTTTGAGAGCTCCGTGGCGAGCTTGATTCGCTGCGCCTCGCCGCCGGACAGCTCCGTGGATGGCTGGCCCAGCTTGATATAGGAAAGCCCCACGTCATATAAAGTCTGGATTTTCGCGCGAATGCGAGGCACGTTCTCAAAAAACTCCAGCGCCTCCTCTACGGTCATATTCAGGACATCGTAGATGCTCTTCCCCTTGTAATGCACGTCCAGCGTTTCCCGATTGTAGCGCTTGCCATGGCAGACCTCGCAGGGAACATACACATCCGGAAGGAAATGCATCTCGATTTTGCGGATGCCGTCTCCCTGGCAGGCTTCGCACCGCCCTCCCTTCACATTGAAAGAGAAGCGACCTTTCTTGTAGCCGCGCATCTTGGCATCCACCGTCCCGGCAAATAAGTCTCGAATCAAGTCAAATACGCCCGTATACGTAGCCGGGTTCGACCTCGGCGTCCTGCCGATAGGAGACTGGTCGATATTGATGACCTTGTCCAGCTTGTCAATCCCGATCATCTCCTTATGCTTCCCGGGAATCTCATGAGACCGGTTGAGATCCCTCGAAAGCCTCTTAAAGAGAACTTCGTTAACCAGAGAACTCTTCCCGGAACCGGAGACGCCGGTCACGCAGGTAAATACGCCGAGGGGAATGTCCACATCCAGGTTTTTCAGATTGTTGACAGCCGCCCCGCGGACTTTCAGGAAGTCCTTTGGCTCCCGTCGAAACCCCGGGACAGGGATGATCTTCTTCCTGCTCAGATACTGGCCCGTGATAGATTCCGGGCAGTCCACGATATCTTGCAGGCTCCCGGCTGCCACTAACCTGCCGCCATGCTCCCCGGCGCCCGGCCCGATATCTACAATATAATCCGCCTCCCTCATGGTATCTTCATCGTGTTCCACCACAATCAGGGAATTTCCCAGATCCCGGAGGGATTTGAGGGTCGCAAGTAATTTGTCATTATCTTTCTGATGGAGGCCGATACTCGGCTCATCGAGTATATACGCCACCCCGACAAGGCCCGACCCGATCTGGGTCGCCAGGCGGATGCGCTGGGCCTCTCCGCCGGAGAGCGTTCCGGTCGCCCGCGACAGCGTCAGGTACTCCAGGCCCACGTCGCGCAGGAAGGTCACCCGGGCGTTTATCTCCTTCAAAATCTGGCTGCCGATCGCAACCTGATTATCCGTCAAATGCAGTTCCGTGAAGTATTTCAACAGTTCCGTGACAGAAAGTTCCGTCACCTCCGTGATATTCTTCGTCCCCACCGTGACCGCAAGGGCGGACGGCTTCAGCCTCTGGCCGCCGCAAGCGTTGCAGGGCGAAATCTGCATATACTTCTCGTACTCCGCTTTCTGGGACTCGGAATAGGTCTCGCGATAACGCCTTGCGACATTTGCAAGAAGCCCCTCAAATGCCACGTCATACACGCCCACGCCCCTCTGCCCCTGGTAGTGAACCTTCACCTCGTGGCCATCCGTGCCGTACTCAAGGATTTTGCGGACATTTGCCGGATATTTCTCGTAGGGGGTGTCCAGGTCGAATCCATATTCTTCGCACAAGGCGTTCAAAATGGAACGGGTGAAAGAACTCCCATCCACGGCACTCTGCCATCCCGTGACAATGATGGCACCCTGATTGATGGACAGGCTCTTATCCGGAATAATCCGATCCATATCAAATTCCATCTTATAACCAAGCCCCGCGCAGACCGGACAGGCTCCAAATGGATTGTTGAACGAAAAGCTCCGCGGCTCGATCTCGTCCACGGAGATCCCGCAGTCCGGGCAGGCAAAACTGGAGCTGAGCGTCACGACGTTCCCATCCATGGTGTCAATCATCACCAGCCCGTCCGTGAGGGATAGGACCGTCTCCAGCGAGTCCGTCAGCCTCTTCTCGATGCCCGGCTTCACCACAAGGCGGTCGACGACGATCTCTATATTGTGCTTGATATTTTTATCGAGCTTGATCTCTTCGGAGAGCTCATACATGTTCCCATCGACCATGATGCGGACATAGCCGCTCTTCTTAGCCTGCTCGAACACCTTCTCATGCCGGCCCTTTCGCCCTCGCACGACCGGGGCCAGAAGCTGAATCCGGCTCCGCTCCGGCAGTTCCATAATCTTGTCCACCATCTGGTCAACGCTCTGCCTCTCGATCACCCTGCCGCATTTCGGGCAGTGGGGGATGCCAATCCGCGCATACAGGAGGCGCAGGTAATCATAGATTTCCGTCACGGTTCCGACCGTGGACCTCGGATTCCGGTTCGTCGATTTCTGGTCGATGGAGATGGCGGGCGGCAGGCCTTCAATGCTCTCCACGTCCGGCTTTTCCATTTGCCCTAAAAACTGGCGAGCATAGGAGGACAGGGACTCCATGTATCGCCTCTGCCCTTCCGCATAAATCGTGTCAAATGCCAGCGAGCTCTTTCCCGAACCCGACAGGCCTGTGAGGACTACCATTTGCTCGCGGGGGATGTCCACACTCAGGTTTTTGAGGTTGTTGACATTTGCCCCGCGTATGGATATAAACTTCATTTCTCTCATTTGGCAGTTACTCCTCATCCAGCTTCAACACGTTCAGAAAAGCGTCCTTGGGAATCTCCACGTTCCCAATTTGCCGCATCTTCTTCTTCCCTTCCTTCTGTTTCTCGAGAAGCTTCCTCTTACGGGAGATATCGCCGCCGTAGCATTTGGCCAAAACATCCTTCCGAAGCTGCCGGACCGTCTCGCGGGCGATAATCTTCGACCCGATCGCCGCCTGGATCGGGATGTCGAAAAGCTGCCTCGGTATCTCCTTCTTCATCTTCTCGCACATCTTCGAGCCGCGCTCATAGGCCGACGGCGCATAGACGATGAAAGACAACGCGTCCACCGCCTCATGATTTACGAGGATGTCCATCTTCACAAGCTCGCTCCGCTCATAGCCAATCGGTTCATAGTCAAATGAAGCGTAGCCTCTCGACCTGCTCTTTAACGCGTCAAAGAAATCGTAGATGATCTCATTGAGCGGCAGCCTGTATTTCAGGACCGCCCGAGTTGTCTCGATATATTCCGTCCCCTCATACACGCCTCGCCGCTCCTGACACAGGGTCATGATGGAGCCTATATATTCGGTCGTTACCATAATTTCCGCCCGAACCATCGGCTCCTCCATATAGTCAATCTCAGAGGGCGATGGGAGGTTGGATGGATTTGTAAGTTCAATCATAGTGCCGTCCGTCTTGTAAACCTTGTAAATGACGGACGGAGCCGTGGTCACAAGATCCAGGTCATATTCCCGCTCGAGCCGCTGGATGACGACGTCCAAATGCAACAGGCCCAGGAATCCGCAGCGGAAGCCGAAGCCGAGCGCCTGGCTGGTCTCCGGCTCATATTGGAGGGCGGCGTCATTGAGCTGCAGTTTCTCGAGGGCGTCCCGCAAATCCGGGTATCTGGCGGAATCCGCCGGATAGATGCCGCAGTAAACCATCGGCTGCGGCTCCTTGTAGCCCGGCAGAGCTTCCTCGCAGGGGTTGTCCGTCTCCGTGATCGTATCGCCGACTCGCGTGTCGCGGATTTCCTTGATGCTGGCCGTCATGTAGCCGACCTCCCCGGCCTTTAATTCATCGCACGGGATGAACCGTCCCGGTCCGAAATATCCGACTTCGACTACCTCAAACTCGGCACCCGTCGCGCACATCTTCACCCGGCTTCCCTTTTTCATCGTTCCGTCAAACAGCCGGCAAAAAACGATGACGCCCCGATAGGAATCATAGAGAGAATCGAAGATAAGCGCTTTTAAGGGGCTCGCCGCATCTCCTTTCGGAGCGGGCAGCTTCTTCACAATCTCTTCCAGGACGTCATGGACGTTGAGGCCGGTCTTGGCCGAGATGCGCGGGGCGTCCATGGCTTCCACGCCGACAATATCCTCGATTTCCTGCGCAACCTCATCCGGCATCGCGCTCGGAAGATCGATCTTGTTGATGACGGAGACAATCTCCAGATCATGGTCCAAGGCGAGATAGACATTCCCCAGCGTCTGGGCTTCCACCCCCTGCGTTGCATCGACAACGAGCACCGCCCCGTCGCAGGCCGCCAGCGACCTCGACACTTCATAATTGAAATCCACATGACCCGGCGTATCGATCAGGTTGAAGATATACTCTTCCCCGTCATCCGCGCGGTAAACCGTCCGTACAGTCTGCGCTTTGATCGTGATGCCGCGTTCTCGCTCGAGGTCCATGTTGTCCAGGACCTGGTTTTGCATCTCGCGTTCCGTGAGCAGGCCGGTCATCTGGATAATGCGGTCGGCCAGAGTGGACTTGCCGTGGTCAATGTGGGCTATAATACAAAAATTACGGATTTTGCTCTGATCCATGGGGACTCCTTATCTAATAAATGCTCCAAGTGGCAATGTTAAAAACGTTACTCTATAGAATTCTAACCCATTGTAACAAAACAAAGACGCAATTGCAAGTCTATCGAACATTTGTTTTAAAAATTCAGCCCGTGGGGACGGTCCTTTTGGGCCAAAAAATTTTGACCCAAAAGGACCGTCCC
>JAUMWM010000405.1 GCA_030529705.1 Lachnospiraceae bacterium | reverse complement strand
GCAAATATTTGCCCCATAAAATCTATATTATTGTATGATATGCCGTAATGGGATATAATATGGGGTAGATGTTTTCTTTAAGGAGACGAACGATGGCGTCGCGGCTCATGCGCGGGGCCAGAGAAGAGGGTAAAAATGGACGAAACAGGGAATAATGAGAAGCAAATATGTAAAAAACCCCTGAGCCGGAGCATTGCGGCCGGATGCGTGATGTTCACGGCGATAATCTGCATTGTGCTCAGCTTTTTGAATTATTACAACGAGAGAAAGGCTCTGTATCAGCGTTACCGGTCCTACATTACGGATATTCTGAGGTACGTAGAAAGAAATATTGACGATGAGGACCTTAAGGAGTGCATTGAGAGCCAGAAAGAGAGCGAGACTTATAAGAAAACGCTGCGGTTCATGGACCAGATGATGAACGATTTCGACATCCATTATCTCTATGCCATCAAGCCCCTGAACGACCAGGACACGAATAATGTGATGAGCGTCCTGTCCGCCGAGGACGACTATAATCGCTATGTCGATACCGAGGGGAACCTGTATCTTGGGTGGATTTCAGATGACGAGTTCGATGCGGAGACCGTGCGGAAGTTTTTTGACGTTATGGAACGGGACGATATCATGTTCTTTGTCGAAAAGACGGAGTGGAGCACGGATTACACCGGCGCCCTGGCGCTGCGGGGGAAGGATGGCGAAAGCTATGCGGTCCTTGCCGTGGATGTGGATATTACGACGCTGGCGGCCGAGCTTGCGACCGTGGCGGGCAGAAATGCCCTGCTGGTAGTTTTGCTCGGCGCTTTATATTTGTTTTCTTTCCTTAGGTGGTCTAAAAAGAATATCACGAGGCCGCTGCAGCTTTTGGAAGAAGGCGCGGTGAACTATGCGTACAGGAGCCGGGGGCAGAGAGATTTGGATGCGCTGGTATTCGACGCCCCGGACATTCATACGGAAAATGAGGTGGAGTCCCTGTCAGCGGCCATAACGGAGATGACGGAGAATATGCGGGAATACGTTACCGACATCCTTACGGCTGAAGAAGAGACGAAGCAGATGAAAGCGATAGCCACTGCGGACGCGCTGACCGGAGTCCGGAATAAGACGGCCTACAACCGAGAAGAGGTTAAGTTGCAGGCAATGATGTCAGCCGATCCGGATGCCGGGTTCGGGCTGGCCATGGTTGACCTGAACTACCTGAAAGTGATCAATGATACCTACGGGCATGACAAGGGAGACGAGGCGCTGAAAAATATTACCCATATCATTTGCACGGTGTTTGCCCATTCTCCCATTTTTCGAATCGGCGGGGATGAATTTGCGGTCGTGCTTAGAGGGAGCGATTTGGAAAATGTGGATGCTTTGAAGGAGGAATTTGTAAGGCAGGCCCAAAATGATCCGGGCGAGGAGCCGTGGAAGAATGTTTCGGCGGCGATCGGCGTCGCGGTTTATGAGAAGGGGGCGGATAGAAGCGTTGCGGACGTGTTTAAACGCGCCGACGAGGCTATGTATATCATGAAGAAGAGCATGCGGGCGGAGAGGAAGTGACGTTCGGCCCGCGGGGACGGTCCTTTTGGGTCAAAAATTTTCGGCCCGTGGGGACGG
>JAUMWM010000167.1 GCA_030529705.1 Lachnospiraceae bacterium | reverse complement strand
ATAACCATTCTCGAAAATCTGACGAATGGCTTCATCACAATCAGCGTCCATTTTTTCAGCCTTCACGGATCTCTTAAACTCCAAAAGCAGGAATCTTCTGTTCATTCGATCCCTTACTCGCAAATCCAGTCTTCCCAGGTCGGCTTCGTCATTTGAATCAGGTGAGAACCCCCGGGAAGTAAAGATTCCGTTTAGCAGGCCGTGGTAATACTCTTCTCCGTAATCAAAATAACTGATGGAATTCCAGAGAATATTCGTAAGCATTTCCGATGCGGTTTGTTCATCCCTGTTCCACATGGCTGTAATGAATGCATCCACGCTGCCGGCATCCAGCGTTCTTTCAAACCTGTCCACAACAGCGTCTTTAAAAAGATCTGCGATTTCGGCATTCGGGATACGAAGCTTGACTTTCCCTTTTCCTGCCGCTTTGTCTGCCTTTGAAACATAGCCCGTCATCAGCAATACGCTCCACAGGTTCTTCTCAGAGTCAGCGATATGGTCATAGGTCAGTTCTTCAGAAATGTCCTCCGTAATGATCCCCCCGTTCAGAAGCTTCTCGAACTTTACAGATGCATCGATCTTCCTGTGGTTTACAAAATTATTGAGTATGGCATTGGAACTGGTGTCTGCCCAGTAATTTAGCGGTTCTTCTTCCTCGTCGTCAATAAGTGCGGAAAGGTAATTTGCAACATCCCACGGGCAGAACACTTCCGTGTTCCCAAAAATGTATCCGTCATACCACTTTCTGATCAGTTCCATTTTTCCGGACATGCCAAACGCATCAAGCATCTGCGCCACTTCCTCGTGAGTAAACCCAAAGTACTGGCTAAACTTCCTGCTGGTAACAGAGTAGCAGGCGAAATTGTTCACACCCGTAAAAATGCTCTCTTTTGAAATCCGTAAACATCCGGTGACGACGGCGAACTTCAAATATTCATTTGTTTTCATCGAGATGCTCATGATTCCGCGGATCACATCCAGCATCTGCCTGTAGAACTCTTTGTTTTTGGATTCCTGAGCCTTGGCCAGCGGGACATCATACTCATCAATCAGCAGGATGACCTGTTTGCCATAGACAGCCTTCATCATCCGCATGATGGTCTGCAAAGAACTTTTCATCTCTGCCAGGGAAGCCGATTTATTCTTCAGTTTAGTAAATGTATCCCGATCTGTTGAATCTGTTTTTTTAACGCAATTCTCTCCAAGCAAATACGAATGTTTGATGCACAAACTGGATATACGATCTTCGAGCATGTCATATGCAGCATCAAAACTCAGTCCTTCCACATCCTTAAAAGAAAAGAACAACACTGGGTATTGATTCATCCATTCGGTGCAGAACGCCTCGTGTTTCATGATGTTTTTGCCTTCGAACAAATCCCTGCTATCGCCTTTCTGAATGCCAAAAAAGCTCTCCATCATGCTCATGGCGAGCGTCTTCCCGAAGCGACGAGGGCGCGTAAAAAGAGTTACCTTGTTGCGAGTATTTGCCACAAGATCATATATCAACTCTGTTTTATCAACATAGTAACCGTCATCCATTATGAACTCATCAAAGAGATCATTTCCGACCACAATCACTTTGTCCATCATAAACCACCTCTTCTCTGAAAACACTTTTCAGATGCCCGACTCACTGGTGTCCTGCAGGCACCATACTTTGCCTCCTTCCAAGGCCATACCGGCAATGCATTCTTGCGACCTGACAGCTTTTCCGGACTCTGTGATTCAGTAAATTACCTCTTCACCTTCAGCCCTCGAAGATATTCCTTCTGTTCAAGGCTGATGCGGTAACTTTCAATTGCCTTCTGAATCGTCTTGTTATGCGTCCAGGAATCGAGCCTTCGCTCTTCTATGAACGGCAACGTCTGCTCATATTGTTTGGCAAGCGCCGTTGCAAAGTACCAGGCAATCATCATGCGGACGTAATACTCCTCGGAACGTACGCCAGCCACCATCCCCAAGTATTCGACATCAAAATCCTCATCCAGGAAATGCTCCATTAACATCTTTATGCCAAAGCGCGCCGTATAGAGGTGGTCGGATGCGATCCACTGCCGGATTGCCGCCAAAAGCTCCTGCCTGTGCTTCTTGAACGTCTTGGGCGACATCTGGTCACAGGTTGCCCAATTGTCGACATAGGGCAGGAAGACATTGACCGCATCCATGCATTCCGCATAATCCTTCATCTCCGAGATGATGAAAGCGTGAAGCTGGTTTTCTTCAAATGTATCGTGCGGCAGGGCTTTCAGGAAAACGTCCACATCCTTCCATTTGCCCACCTGCTTTGCAAGTTTCCTCAAATCCGGCGTTCTTACGCCTATAAAATGTTCAGGAGCGACCGTCGGGGTCAATTTGCTCTGAAATGCCCTGTACTTCAAATCCTGCATTTGAAACAGTTCTGACCTGATATCCTCTAAAATCATGTAATCTCCCAATGCCCGTTAAGGCGTCCTTCCGTTTTTGAGCTGCTCTATTTTGGCCAGAATCATTTTTTCATTATAAAGAAGGAAGAGGCTGGCTCCGATAATGCAGGTGATGGTGGCGATCAGGGCCGTATGCCGGTAGCTTTCCGGCGTTTTTGACACCGTCACCGAGGTAAACACGACCATCGCCAGGGCCTGGCCCATCTTGAAGGCAAACGTCCTTGCTGCAAAAAACATACCGCTCCGATCCTCCCCCGACTCCAACCGGCTAAGTTCCGCCACGTCAGCTACGCAGGCCTGCGGCAGGATTCCCAGAATAGCCATGGGAACAGCGGCGCACATGGCTATCACGAAACCCCAGATAAGGCCCTGCCCGCAGACAAATGTGATGAGGAAGACCGCCGCATAGGCGAAGAACCCCGTGATAATCAGCCTCTTCTTGCCTAGAACCGGAGCCAGCCGATTGACTGCAGGATACAGAAGGACGCTGATTGCCGTCATGGTCGCCGTAAGGACGAAAGTCCACCTGTCCTCGATACCCATGAGCTTCGTCTCATAAAAGGCGAGGCCGGTCTGAAACAGAGTGAGCGCAAAGAAGTAGATGACGTCGCTGTAAACAAAACGGCGGAACTGGCCGTTTTGAAACGTCCGAAGCAAGGAAGTAAACGGCTTTGTCCGGCTCGGCCTGCTCTCGATATATTCGCGTTCTTTGATATAGAAGGACGGAATCAGCATCGCAACGCAGGCGATAGAAGCCAGAAGGGCCACTGCGAAACGGATGGAATTTTTCTGGCCGACAGCCCCTTCCAGCATGCCGGCGATGTTCGGCAGCATGAAAGAGAGGCTCTGGCCTACGATAAAGGTGAACGAAATGTATGTGGATACATTAATCCTGTGTTCCTGCGTATCCCCGAGTTCGGCAATCAAGGCATTGTAGGGCGTGCAGAAAACCGTCATGAACAGGTAGAACACCATCAAAAGAACAAAGAGCATGACGTCATTGACAAAGACGGATCCTGTCTGCGGCAGCACGAAAAGGAAGATGGTGACCATTGCAAATGGAACCGCAATCGTTCGCATAAACGGAATCCGCCTTCCTCCCTTATAATCGCTTCGGTCCGACCAGCCGGCTATGAGCGGGTCCGTGATGGCGTCGAATATCCGCCCCACGGCAAGAACCAGACCAAAAAGCGTCAGCTTGAACACGATCGGTTCCTGCGTAATCCCGGTGGCAAATATCCCCGTGTTGGGGTTCTGCGCATCCGGCATCCCGGTATAGTAGTAAACCATCCAATTCGCGACGATTCCGGACAGGAGGCTCCAGCCGAACTGTCCGACTGCAAAAATCCAAAGGAGCTTGTTCGTAATTTTCTTCATGGCAGCTACTCCTCAAAAACGACCCTATGCAATCCCAATTGGTTCCAAATCATTCACGTCAGATACCTTTCATCCCCGTAATCCTGAACATTGGAGTCGATGCATAGTTCGTCTTCTCCTCCGCCGTCCACACATCCGTCCAGATGTCTTCGCAGATATCCACGCGTCCATATCCTACCTCCAGCATCTTATCCCTGTCCCAAAATGGCCTGTGTTTTTTCGACATGGGGAGAAGCCTTGCGATATCCTCCATGACATTGAAATTCGGACCGATATTAAAATCCGTTATCGCCTTTTTCGCCACCTCGTCCCGATCCCGGTCATACCCCAGCCTGGCCTCTTCATCGAACAAATACCGGTACCAGTTGGCATCAAAAATCACGACCCTGCCCCCGGGCTTTAGGACCCTCAGCCACTCCGCATAACAAATGCACGGGTTCGGCAGGTTCCATGTCAGATTCCTGCTCACGATCGCATCGAAAGTCCCATCCGCAAAGCCAAGCGCGTCCGCATTCATCAAATGCAGCTTGATCCGGTCCTCATATTCCCCGGCGTTCCGCCTCGCTTCTTTCAACATTTCGGCCGTGCAGTCGCAGGCATCTGGAAAATATCCTGCCTTAGTGAGCAAAATCGCCATAAATCCAGGTCCGGTTCCCACATCCAGGATCCTCATCTCCTTCTTCGGTCTGTCAGGAAACACGCTCTCCATAGCCAAAAGCCATTTTTCACAGGTTTCCCATCCAAGTTCTTCCCGATTGAGTGCCGAATATCCAGCAGCTCTGGCCGTCCAGTAATGAACTATTCTATCCTTCATCTCTTCAGACATGATCATGCGCCTCCTGGATCTCCTTCGCCCGGCGAAGGCCGGAGCGGATATAGTCGCGCCCATAGTCAAGGCGCACCCGATACGCATAACGCCTGGCCGGGTCGCAGAGCTTGGCGCGCTGCGCCTCTAGGGCGGCGCGGACGGTTGGGCCGTTCTCCGCAAAAAAGTCTTCCATCTGCGTCAAAACGCCGTCCAAAGCGTCAGAAAGGGGCATATAGACTCCGTCTTTCCCTAAAATGCGGCTGATGTTCCAGTCAAAGGCGGCGGCGTTTTTGTGGTTTTGCAGGGAGAAGAGTTGACCGGAAGCGTCCAGCCTCCGCCGAGGCCGGGACGAGAGCCAAATCAACAATAACTGTAGAAAGCGCAGATCATCCTGGTCAATGCCGTCCAAGGAGAAGGGGTTAAGGTCAATCATCCGCAGCTCGATGTAATCTGCGCCCCGCTCCCGCAGCCCCTTCAACGAGTAAGCTCCGGAGCACTTGATCCGCACCGGGTAGTACAGCTCGCTTTCCTGGGAGATCAGGCCCCGGTCGATAAAGCACTTGATGGAGTCCACATAAGCGTCCATGTTCTCATAAGAGAGCAGGGGCGTGAAGTGATTCCAGTAGCCCATCGGGCTGGAGCGCAGGGACGCACTGCCGGTGAAAATGGTCTCGCCGGTGCGCCCGACCTCATAAAAGGAGCTGTCCAACAGGGGACTTGCGCCCAGCAGCGCCACCACTACCCAGCTATGAGCCAAAATCTGTTCCGCCAGTTCCAGGTAGAAACGATCCTTGCATTTGCGGAAGTCCTCCGGGGTCTTTGCACCCTCCAAAAGGGCATTGCGCCACAGCAGTTCCTCGGAGAAGGAATAGTTAAAGTGGATACCGGAAAAGGTCATCTGGTATTTGCCGTATTTTCGTGCCAGATAGCGCCGGTACTGCTCTTTCTGATTGTCTTTCCCGGGAAAAGAAGCGATTTCAATGTCCTCCTCGCTGCGAATCACCGGGGGATTGGAAAACGGCCACAGCAGTTCGCCGCGCTCCCGGAGCACTTGATGGACGTTCCCTAGAATTGCGTGGAGACTGCCTTGCACTGCCATCGGGCTGCCTGCAGGGCTGGTATTGATTTCCAATTGAGCCTCGCCGAAGTCCCGAACGATGTGATGGTCGTGGGGAAAGGGATGCCGGGTTCGGGCCAGGCATCCGCTGCGGTCTACGCGCTGGGACTCCAGTTCCAGGCCGATCATGCCCTCAAAGCGGCGGGCACGGATCTCGGTGTTCTCGTTGTGCAACATGGGATTCAGCCCTCCCCTCGTCAAGAACCTTGTGGTATTTAGTCAATCATTATTATACTCTAATACGCATCTCTAAACAACAACCCATAACAATTCCGTTTATATTAAGCCATTGCAAAAAAAA
>JAUMWM010000404.1 GCA_030529705.1 Lachnospiraceae bacterium | reverse complement strand
CTTTTGGGTCGAAATTTTTCGACCCAAAAGGACCGTCCCCGCGGGCCGAAAACATTTTATCCAAGCTTATTTCCGCAGTTCGGGCAGAACTTCGGCATATTTGCCGCATCCAATTTCTGGCCGCAATTCGGGCAGAATGCGCCGGCCGGCGCTTCCGGCTTCGGGCTGCCGCAGTTCGGGCAGAATTTGCCGGTATTCACGCTGCCGCAGGAGCACGTCCAGCTGCCGGCCGCCTGAGAGGGCTGCGCATAGGAGTTGACCGGCTGCGCCTGCTGGCCTTGCTGCATGAGCTGAGAGATGTTGCTTCCCATGTTGCCCCCGCCCATCATGTTCAAGGCGGCAAATCCCGTCATGGCGCCCGCCGAATTGGCTCCGGCAGCCTGCATGGCCTGGGTCTGACCCATGCCCATGTAAGCGCCAAGCATGGAGGGATCCGTGTAACCCTTGGTCTCCTGATAATTCGTAATCTGCTTCTTGCTCTTATCATCGGCGTCGATCATGGCGATGGCAATCCGAAATACGCTGATTCCGCGTTCTGCCCACTGCTCGTCAAGGACCTTGTTCACTTCATTCGTGAGGTCAAATTCATGAGCGGCAATGTCCGAATAGCCAATCCTCTGGCTAGAGAGGCGCGCAACGCCCTGGCGGATGGCCGCAATGGCTTCCGTCTTGATCTGCGGCTCGATATCCTGGCGGGTGATGAGTCCGTTTCCGTCCGCGCCGGCCTTTGCCGCGCCGATGACTGCGAAGAACTGAGCCGGGTCGGTTACCTGGATGGAGTACGTGCCGTTGCCCATAAGGGTCGTGGAAATATGCCAGCAGGGCCTGCCGGTATTCCAGTCTGTCTCCCAATGGTCAAATGTAATGTTGCCGGAACCCCATTTGAATCCCTGGATCTCGCCCATGTTGATGTAGAAGACGCGCTGGGTATTTGTCCGGCCGCCGCCTGCCGCGAAGGAGCTTGCAAATTGCTGTGCCAGCGCCTTAAGCCCCTTGTTGTCGCCGGAGAACATGGACGGCGAGGAGGATGCGTCGTATCTGTATCTGCCGGGCTCCGCACAGAAGTCGACGATCGCGCCATTTTCAACGATGATCATGCACTGGTTCGCCTGCACATCGATGCCGGAACCGGATGAAATGATGTTCGCATCGCCCTTGTTGCGGGAATTCGGGCCCGTGATTTTCGTTCCTCTCTTCATGATGACGCCGCCGGACATGTCGCCGCTCTCGAAGTAGTCGGTCCAGGCTGCCCCTGCCGTCGTGTTGAATGCTCCGCTTGCTGATCCGATAGCGCCTGCTGCCAATTTGATAAGTCCCATAATATCTCCTTTCGTTTTTAACTCGTATTTGCTCGTAAATACTTTTATTGTAACTACTCAGCTACCTTTGTCATTCTGAGCGTTAACGAAGACTCTTTTTAGCTACCTTTGTCATTCTGAGCGTTAGCGAAGAATCTTTTTCTTATTCCTATTTTTCTATTCTATCGTAAGTTTTACGTCTAAGATCCTTCGCTTTCGCTCAGGATGACGCGGCCTTGCTACAGAGTCGTCTTTGATTTAGTTATTTTGGTCCATAAGAATCGTCCCCGCGGGTCGATATTTTTTGGTTCAAAAGGACC
>JAUMWM010000024.1 GCA_030529705.1 Lachnospiraceae bacterium | reverse complement strand
CCTTCGCTTACGCTCAGGATGACAAGGGCAGTACATGAGGTGTGAACAGTAACTAAAAACCCCCTGAAAGGCAAAATTTCACACATAATTCATTGACTGTGAAACAGGATGTGTTACTATAGGCATATGGATCCTTCATTACTTTATGTCGGAATCCTGATAATTATGAAATAGGAGGTGTCGGTTATGGCTGAGTTTCATGAGTTCAACAATTACGATAATAACGGATCATATAACAACGGAAACGATGGACAGTATCACTTTGACAACTACGATTTGGGCGGCGGTTATGCACAGAATGTTTACAGGGGCGCGGACGCTTACGCCCCCTCGCTCTCGCTCAGCGGCTATATAGCGAAAACGTTCCTGTGGATGTTCGCGGGGCTTATGTTGACATTTGCCGTATCGCTTGGCATGCTGCTTTCGGGCGCAACGTATAACCTTGTCATGGGCGCCGGCTCGCTTGCCTTGATTGGCGTGCTGATAGCCCAGCTTGCGGTCGTCATGATTCTGTCTACAAAGGTGAGAAGCCTTTCCGTGGGCGCGGCCAGGGCTTTGTTCATGGCATATGCGGCGCTGAACGGAGTTGCTTTTTCCGTATACTTTGTGTATTTTGACCTTACGGTCCTGGTGCTGGCTTTCGGAGCGACCGCCCTCCTCTTCGGCGGGATGGCAGTTGCGAGCCTGGTTTTCAAGCTGGAACTGGATACGATCCGGCCGTTCCTTTTTGGCGGGCTGATCATGCTGCTGGTTTTCGGAGTGCTTGGCTACTTCCTGAATTTAGGTGTTTTCAACACGCTGATCTGCTATCTCGGCATAGCCATATTCATGGGCTATACGGCGTATGATACGAGCAAGATTAAGGATAATTACAATTATTATGTGGCGACAGGCGATAATGCCATGCTGGAGAAAGCGTCCGTATTTTCCGCTTTGCAGCTGTACCTTGATTTCGTGAACCTTCTGCTTTATATTATCCGTCTCTTCGCGAGGACGGGCGGCAGGAAGTCGAAGTAAGGAATGAGTCATAAAAATACATAAAATCCATGCAAATCAACCCAAAAGAGGGGGCGAAACGCATAAAATGCGCTTTGTCCCCTCTTTTGTGGGTTGCAGTGTAAATGACGCTGTTGTATTATAGTAAGTACGAAAAGAAACTGTAACAAATTTGTAAAAGATTCTGCTAAGGATCTTAGGAACTTGTTAGAAATAAGCTGAGCAGATTGCGAAAGAGAAGACAAGATAGATGTTCAAGTTATCTCTGAACAGGTCCCAAAGAAGCTGTGAAAAGGAGCCGTGCTTTTATGTACACAAAGAAAAGGATAACGAAACTGCTCTGCGTCATGCTCGCCGCTTTGTTGCTGATATCGGGGAGCGCCATCCAGGTTTTAGCAGACAGCAAAGCCGCCGCATCGGAAAGGGCGGAGTCGCAAGTGGGCAGCATGCCGGGCCTTACGGACAGTTCGGTAGATGAGGCCGCCCTTGCGGATGGATTTTCGGACGGCGGTATTCAGGAAGAGATTATTGCAAATGAACCGTCCCCCGCAGACGAATCGCTCTCGGAGGACGCTCTTGCGGAAAATTACCCGGCGGACGACTCCTCCGACCAGGCAGGCGTCACGGACCGCGACCTTTCGGAAGACACATCCGGGAAAGCCGGCGGAGCGATGGAGGATGACTCATCCCGGGAGGACGTACCCAAAGACATATCCCTTGCAGATTTATCCCTTGCGGACACTTCTCTGACAGACAGCTCCCTGACGGACAGCCTTGCGGATGACAAGGTCCAGGAAGAGCTTCTCGGCAAGGTCCGCACGGATATCGCGGAGGGCCTCTATGTCATCCACTCGGCCCTCAATGAGAAGGTCTGCTTAGGGGTTGCGGGCAGCTCCAGGGACAACAATGCGAATGTTGAGCTTGTCGTTGCAAATGGAGGATTTGCCTCGGCTTTCTATATCAAGAAGGTCAGCGACGGCGTCTATTCGCTTACGAATTACAACTCCGGGAAGGCCCTTCACGTGAAGGGGGCTGGTAAGGCTGCGGGGACGAACGTCCTCCAGTATTCGCCGATCAGTTCCGTAGCCCAGAGATGGGTCATCAGTGATGCCGCTACGAGCGGGTACGTGACCCTGCGGCCGACCTATACGAACCTTGCCCTTGACTGCGCGGCCGGAAAATCGGCTGTCGGCACGAACGTCCACCTGAACAAGGTGGTGAGCGCAAAGAGGCAGATGTGGAAGCTCGTCCCGGCGTCCGGCAAGATCGCGGCGGAGGCCCGCCTGACGGATGCGGCAATAGCGAGGGGTTATTACCAGATCGGGCTTTCCTCACATGCGGACCAGGTGCTGGACGTCGCAGCGGCAGCAACCGCTTCCGGCGCAAATGTCCAGATTTATCAGAGCAACGGCACCTATGCCCAGGCTTTCGAGGTCGTTCCTTCCGGCAACGGGCTTTACAAAATCAGGAACGTCAATTCGGGAAAATATCTCGCGTCGAGCAATGGGACCGGGTGGTCTGCGAACGTCGTCCAGAAGACGGCAAATAATTCCGACAAGTCCCAGCTCTGGTACATCCTGAAAGATCCGGAGACGAACAAGCTTGTCATAAGGCCTTCCAATGCGCACCATGCGGTCCTTTCAACGGAGTCGAATGGTTACAAGTCTGGGACAAATGTCAGCGATGCGAATTTCGTCGCCGGCAGCGGCCAGTATTGGAAGCTTTCCAAAATAACCGTCTACGAAAAAAACAGGATGTTCAAGCCTGCTTCGGGGACGTATTATATCTACCCGGCCGCGGCGTCCGCCAAGGCTGTCAGCGTTGCGAGCGGAAAACTTGACAATTCCGCAAATGTACAGCTCACGACGAAAGCGGACAGCAATGCGATGAAATGGGGTCTCTATCCGAACGGCGACGGGACGTATGTGATTCAGAATGTGAAATCCGGCAAGGTCCTTGACATCCTGGGGGCAAATTTCACGTCTGGGACGAATGTGCAGCAATACACGGGGAACAAAACCAAAGCCCAGCAGTGGGTGTTCCGTTACACGGGAGACAAGAACGGAAGTTTTTACATTGTTTCCGCAGACAGCAAACTGGTGCTTGATATTTCGGGCGCGCGGTTTGTAACGGGATCCAATATCTGGATTTATTCGAAGAACAATACTTCCGCCCAGAAATATTTGCTTGCCAAAACGAAGGTGACAGCTTCCGGATGGGTGACGTCCAGATGGAATAATCGCTATTATTATGTAAATGGGAAAGCCGTTACCGGCTGGAAGCAGATAGGCGAACATTACTACCATTTCTACAGCGACAAAAACGGCATCATGGCAAGGAATACCGTAATAGACGGATGGACGATCGACGAAGAGGGCAGGAGCAATAAGCCTCTGGCGGGATTGCAGAAGGCGACCCCGGGCCTTAGGACGCTCCGCAATCTCCTGATTACTTCCGTCCAGCCGGCCGGAAAAGTCCTCTATATCTGGGGCGGCGGCTGGGGAGGCATCGGCAGCGATACGGCAAGGATCGGCATCCTGCCGACGTGGACGACCTTCTATAACAACCACGCAAAAGCCGGGTATGATTACACCCAGTACCGCATGCAGTACGGCATGGGCCTTGACTGCTCCGGATTTGTCGGATGGGCCGTGTATAATACGCTGTATGACAGGGATGGCGTGGAAGATCTCGTCGAATCTTCCTCCGGAGCCGCGGCCGCCTACATTAACAGAGGATGGTGTTACGATTCCGGAAGGCCGTTCAAGCCGGGCGATATCGTCAGCAGGAGCGGCCATGTCTGGCTGTCCCTCGGCACATGCGCTGACGGGTCCGTGCTTATCATGCACTCCACGCCGGAAGGCTGCCAGCTCAGCGGCACGGGGGACATTGCCGTAGAGCTTGCGCAGAAATATATGAAGAAAGTGTCGCCGAACTGGCCGTTCCGCATCCGCAATAATGGCTCCGGCTATCTGGACGGCACGATTGGAAAGGCGACGTGGAAAGTTGACGGGTCCGGCGTCCTGACCGATCCGGACGGAATGCAGAAGATGTCTGCCGAGCAGGTGTGCAAGATTATATTTGGTTCATGAAAGGGGCGCGGATGATATGATGAAAAAAATGACAGCGCTTGCTTTAGCCGCCGTGATGGCTCTTGCGCTGGGAGCTTGCGGGGACAAGAAGGATTCTGTAAAATACGGGCTGGTGACGACTTCTCAAGGCATCATACCTGAGAGCGTGAATGCGGATATCTATGCCGCAATTCAGGAGGCGGCCACGTTGAGCGAGGAGCAGTGCCAGTATTATACTGCCGAGGATGATACGGCCAAGGGCATTGACGCCCAGTTCAAGACGGCGGCGGATGACGGGACGGAGCTGGTATTTGCATACGGCAAAGACCTTGAGACGGCGGTTTTCCGCGCCCAGAGGTCGCACCGCAAGACGAGGTACGTCCTGGTAGATGGCTATCCTAGCAAGAATGAGGGAGACGAGGTCAGCTTTCGAGAGAATACGACGTCGATCGGGATTGCAACGCAGGATGCGGGCTTTATCGCAGGCTACGGATCCGTGCGCAATGGATACAGGAAACTTGGCTTTATTGCGGGAACGGATGATGATGCCAATAAGCGCTACCTGAGCGGCTATGTCCAGGGGGCGGAGCTTGCGGCGACGGAACTGAATCTTTCGCCCGGCGACGTGAAGGTCACGGCGGTCTATGCGGAGGACGATACCCTGACCCCGCTCCGCATGACGGACGCCCTGATTTTGTATAAGAGCGGGACGGACGTGATTTATGCGGTGGGCGAGAATGTTGCAACGTCCGTCGCGAAAGCGGCCCAGTCCCTCAGCAAGCCGTTCATCGCCGGCGGCGTTGATATGAATAATTTGACGAGCAGCTGCATTTTCTCAACGGTCTCTATTTACAGGGCCGCAATCGAGGCGGCCCTTAACGATTATGATTCGGAAGAGGGGCTTCCGGGCGGGCAGGCCGTCTATTATGGCGCGGCGGATAAAGCCGTGAAGATTATTGCGGACTATACGAGGCTGTCCACGTTCTCGGAAACGGACTATAATAACGCTGTCCGCCAGATTATGGAAGGCACCGTCACGGTCAGCGGAGACGAGATGACGGAGGGAACTGCCCACGTTGCGCTCACGGTCACTGCGCCCCCATCGGGCCTGACCGCTGAAGAGGTGGCGGCGGCAGGCCTTAGCGCCGTGTCGGGGAACTCTTCCGCCCAGGCGGATACTGGATCGGAGGCTTCCGGCGAGTCTGAGTCCTCATCTGAGGAGGCTTCGTCCGAAGAGGGATCTGAAGAGGATGCCGAAAACGGAGAGGAGTACGAGGAAGACCAGGCTTCCGAGGAAGAGTATGACGAGGAAGAAAACGCCGGAGAAGAGTATACCGGGGAAGAAAATACCGAGGAGCAGTGATTCGCTTACTTGATGTACGGCTGGGCATAAGCCTTTGTCATCTTGAGCATAAGCCTTTGTCATCCTGAGTATAAAGTCTTTGTCATCCTGAGCGTAAGCGAAGGATCTTTCACATTCAGAAGGTGCAGATGGTAAAAGATCCTTCGCTTGCGCTCAGGATGACAAGGATTTACTATAGGGACAATCACTACTATTGACCCTGTGCAAAAGATCCTTCGTTTGCGCTCAGGATAGCAAGAGAGCCACTAGGATGACACAAGAGAGCCATCAGGATGGAAAAGGTATCAGGACGACGAATAGGGTCTTTGGGAATGGCACAGTTTTGTAGGAGGTCGGCTTAAGTGGAAGCCTACTGGATAGATTTCATATTTGTGGCAGGCGTCATTTTGGCCATGAATTTCATGGCGGGGATCGGCGTCTGCACAGTGCTAAAAAAGAATATAACTCCGGCCGCCTGCGAGCTGATGGGAGCCGCATTAATCGGGACCTACTGCGAACTCGTGACCGTTCCGCTGGTCCTCTTGCGGGCTCCGTTTACGGTGGCGGCTTGGTTCATTGTGGCAGGATATGCGCTATTTGACGTGTTGGGAATTGCCGCTCTCATTCGAATGATCGTCAAGCGGGAGAAGGTGGAGCGGACGGATAAGAAAGGCGACCTCGCAATGGGCGTCCTACTGTATTCCGCAGTCATAGGGCTGACGGCATTTGTCATCTACAAATCCATCGCCCTGCAGCACGTGGACGAGGATGACACCCGGTTCGTTGTGAACGCCATGGACATGGTAGAACACAACACGCTCTTTCTGACAAATCCGGCCACCGGGAGGGTTATCGATAACTGGTATGGGGAGCTTCTCAAAGACGTTGTCTCGCCCTACTCCGTATTTCCGGCGGCCGTCGGATATATGACGGGGATGAAAGCGGTGACCGCCTACCATTCGGTCATGCCAATTATCTTCCTGGCCATGCTTTCCTGTGTCTATTATGAACTCGGCGAAAGGTTTTTCCCGGGACGGAGAGATTACAAGAGCCTGTTTGTCATATTTCTGTGGATTATAAACATTTTCGGCTACTATTCCGTCTATGGGCAGGAGACATTCGTCATGACGCGCCTGTGGCAGGGAAAGTCAGTCGTGGCGGCAATCGGGATTCCGGCGACGCTCATGCTCCTTCTGGACGTTTTCAATGACCCGAAGGACTGGAAAGCTTATGTCCTGCTTGCGCTCGTAAATGCGAGCATGTGCTTCTTTTCCGGGATGGGGATCCTGCTCATGGCCATCATGATTATGTGTTTTGCTCTGGCATATACGGTCGCGAAAAAGAATCCGAGGATTATTCTGTTTCTCGGGCTGACCTGTATCCCCAATATATTGTGTTATGTCATTCATCTCGGCCTTAAGATGTGGATTATTCGTTAGCTATGTAAGCGTTTTGGGACGAGTGCAGTTGGGAATCCTTTTTATGTTCAAAATGGCAAAAGTTATGTCCTTGTCATCCTGAGCGTAAGCGAAGGATCTTTAAAAAAAACGTTCTGCTTTATGCAGATTAGGTGCAAGAGGCGATGGTTCGATGGTTATAGAAGATTTTCAAAAAGTATATGAGCTGGCGACATCCTACATCGGGAACGGAAGATATTTCGTGTTCGCGGTGGCATCCCTGCTCTTTCTCTTCGTCACGTCGAAAAAGAGCCGTCCCCGCATCATCTATCCGATTCTGGTCATCCTGGTGGTGATCGGCACGCCCTGGCTCTACCATTATGTGTTTAACCGGGACGCGTATTGGAGGACGTTCTGGATGTTTCCGGGTTCCATCCTCATAGCCCTTTTCTGCGTGAGGCTGATCCAATTGTGCGGAAATGTCCCGGAACGGGTTGGCATGACCGTAGTTCTGCTCCTTCTGCTGCTCTTTGTGGGGACAAATATCTATTCCGCCGAGAGGACCAGGCCGAATGGGACAAAGGAAAGCATCCTGACCAAAGCGACGAATCCGGAGAAAGTGTCAAAAGGAGCAAAGCAGGTCGCAGATTTGCTTCTCACGCTCGAAGATAATCCGAAAGTGGTTTCCCGGATGAAATACATCTACGAACTTCGGCAGTATTCCTCGAAGATTGAGCTATACTACGGGCGGGACATAGAAGGATTTATCATCCCCGTTACGGACAAGAAGGGATGGCGGGCCCAGATACGGAAACAGATAGAGAGCAGTTCTCCGAACTATAACAGGATAATGCGCATGTCCGATGATGCGGGATATAATTTCGTCATTACGTCATCGACATACAGGGTTGACGAAGAGATCCTTGACAGGTACGGGTATCGTGAGATTGCTATTCTGGATGACAGCGCGGTTTATTACAAGGAAAATCCGGAAGGAAGCACGGGGGAAGCACTCGGATGAAACAAAAATCATTAAAGAGGAATTTTGTCATGAACGCAGTCCTGACAATGTCCTCTTTTCTTTTTCCAATTATCACGTTCCCTTACGTGTCGCGAATCTTGCTGCCGGAGGGTACCGGGAAGGTATCATTTGCCGTATCCGTCGTGAACTATTTTGCCATGTTTGCGCAGCTGGGGATCCCTACGTATGGGATACGCGCCTGCGCAAAGGTTCGGGACGACCGGGAGCAGCTGACAAGGACGGTCCATGAGCTTCTCATGATCAACCTGGTCATGAGCGCCGTAGCGTATCTGGTTTTTATAGTTTCCGTCACATTTGTCCCCAGGCTGCAGGCGGAAAAGACCCTTTTCCTGGTCGTCAGCATCACGATTGCGTTCAACGCCATCGGCATGGAATGGCTTTATAAGGCCCTCGAGCAGTATGTGTACATTACGGTCCGGTCGGTCATTTGCAAATTTATCGCCCTGATCGCCCTGTTTCTGCTGGTGCGCAGCAAGTCTGATTATGTCATCTACGGGGGGATTTCGATATTTGCCTCCTCGGCTTCCAACCTGCTGAATTTCATTCATGCGAGGAAGTATATTGATTTTACAAATGTCGGAAGCTATCATCCCGCAAGGCACTTAAGGGCGGTCCTGATATTTTTCGCGATGGCGTGCGCGACGACGGTTTATACAAATCTCGACACGGTCATGCTCGGCTTTATGAAGTCGGATACGGACGTGGGGTATTACAACGCCGCCGTCAAGATAAAGACAATCCTGGTCAGCATGGTGACGTCCCTCGGGGCAGTTCTGCTTCCTCGAAGCTCGTATTATGTCGAACACGGCGAAAGGGAGGAGTTTTACAGGATCAGCGCGAAGGCGGCGCATTTCGTCCTGATTATTTCCCTGCCCATGCTGGTCTTTTTCGTCCTGTTTGCGCGCCCGGGGATTTATCTTCTTTCCGGGACCGCTTATGAGGGGGCGGTGATTCCTATGCAGATCATAATGCCTACGCTTCTTTTAATCGGGCTTTCGAATATTTTCGGAATCCAGATGCTCGTCCCGCTAGGGGGCGAGAGATACGTGCTATACTCCGAGATTGCGGGCGCGATATGCGACCTTGTTATAAACTGGATGCTGATTCCGCGCCTATCTTCCGCCGGCGCGGCGATCGGGACGGTAGTGGCGGAGGCGGTCGTCCTGGGAGTCCAGGTCGTCTCCCTGAGGGGCAGGCTGGGCTTTATGAAAGAGATGCCTTATGGGAAGATTGCGGCAGCGGCGGTCTTTGCCGTATGCGCATCGTTCTGGACGTTGGGGATTCAGGCGGGCAGCTTTTTCGTGCTTGCGGCCGGGGCGCTTTGCTTTTTTGGGGGGTATGGCGGCGTGCTGCTGCTGCTTCGCGAGCCGATGGCATGGGAGATTCTGAAGTTAATCTCGGGCAAGCTCGGCGTAGGGAAGGGCGAGTGAAATTGCGCAAGGTTCTTTTTCAGAGTTGCAATTCAGTTTCCCATATTTCACTTGTGTCATCCTGAGCGTTAGCGAAGGATCTTTTACATAAAGCATCTGTTATTGGTAAAAGATCCTTCGCTACGCTCAGGATGACGCCCGATTTATCACAAGGATAGACGATCTGGTGTGGAAGCATGAACGTAGAACGAGAAAAAGTGAGAGAGCTTATTTAGAGTTGCATTTGCATATAAGGATGTTATAAGATATTGTATCATGAGGGGAGAAGGAGGATGGAATGAACTCCGGTAATAATTATGAGAGAGCCGTAGATGTTGGGGGCTTCCTGAAAGCGATATTTGCCCGCTGGAGATGGATGCTGATTCTGGGTATAGTTTTTGCCCTGATCCTTGGCATGGTCCCGGTGCTGGAATACCGTCAGGCGAAAAGCTCGAGTGCAAGCGATGGCGCTGCGGGCGGCTCTGATGAGAGAGACCAGTATATCACGGATGAAGAGTATGAGGCCGTCCTTACGAATATCGAAAAAATCATGGCCGGCAAGAGGCGGTATCTGGCGGATTCCTACATCATGAAAATTGATCCGTTCAATGAGCTGGTGGCCAAGGAATACATATATGTAAACCTCATCCTTGGACAGGAAGAGCTGGAGAGCCTGGGGGAGATAGATATGATGGTTTCGGAGTCTGCGGAGGGCGGTGCCGAGTCCGATGACGAGGCGGCCTCCAAGGCGCAGGAGACGGAATCGGATAGCGATGACGCCGGCGAAGGGAACGCTCCCGAAGGCGTCAGCACGGAAGTGGAATATCTGATGAACCGGGTGATGAGCGAATACGCCATCCTCTTTTCTGGCGGAATTGACTGGTCAGATTTGGCCGAGACCCTTGGGACGGAGCCGAAGTATATCAGGGAGTGCGTTTCGTCGGACATCTCTCTGGATACCGCCAGGCTTACGGTCACGGTAAAAAGCTTTGACAGGGAGCTTGCGGATGCCATTTTGGATTACGTCTCCCTTAAAATACAGGAAAAGCGAGACGTCATTGCCGACAGATTGTGCGACCATGAGCTGGAGATGGGGCAAAGGACGCATGAAGTCATCTATGACTCGTCTATGAGGAATACGCAGGAGAATTTCATCAGCGAGATTGCGACCTCTCTGACCCGCTATGATAATTTCGTAGATGCAAGGTCTAATTACGTATATAAGGAGAAGCCAACCGCCAAGGCCCGGCTCAGCAAGAAAACGGTTTTGAAAAATGCTGTGGTTGGCGCTCTGTGCGGCATCCTTCTTGCTATCGCGCTCAGCGCTGTCCTGGTGTTCTTGAAGGGATGCGTCATCAGTGCGAAGGAGATAACCATGTCCTATGGAATCAGGGTCCTGGCCGCTTTGGATAGCGAGGGTGGAAAGGGAGCGCTTCGTGGCGTGGATCGATGGATTGGTAGGCTTGGAACCGGGGATGAGGGCAGGCTCAGCCAGGATGAGAGGTACAAAAAAGCCGCCCAGATGACGGAACTGTATGCGGGAGATTCAGGGGCGATTGTCCTGACAGGGGACGTCTCCCAGGAGGAGCTGGATTTGGTCGCGGCGAAGCTGGGCGAATACCTGAAAGGATTCAGGCTTCCCTGCTGCGTCAGCATACTCGGCAATGCGGAATCCCTCCGGGAGAGTAATGGCGTGATTCTGGTTGAAAAGAAAAACGAGTCAAAGCTTGGCCGGATTGAGGCGGATCTCGGAATGATCGGGGAGCTGGGAATTCCGATTATCGGCGCGATACTTCTTTGATTGGAGAGCAATATGGCAGTCAAATATGTAGAGTTTACGCACAAGGTGAACAAAGCGGACGTTCCTGTCTGCGATATCCTGGGCGTCAGGCTTGCCGTGACGGATATGCAAAAACTTGTGGAGTTTACGGAAAAGAATCTAAAAGATCTTTCCGGGGATTATTACTGTTTTTCAAATGTCCACACCGCGGTCATGGCACATGACGACCGGCATTACAGGATGGTCCAGAACGGGGGCGCCATAGCGGCTCCGGACGGAGGCCCCCTCTCCTACGTCGGACGGAGGAGAGGTTATGCGGATATGCAGCGGGTTGCGGGACCTTCTTTCATGGAGGAGATTTTCGCCATATCCGGGGAGAAGGGTTACCGCCACTACTTTTACGGCGCAACGCAGGAGACGCTGGACAAGATGCGGGAGAAGCTGGAAAGGGAGTATCCCGATCTTGTCATTGCGGGCATGTACAGCCCGCCGTTTCGCCGCCTCACGGATGAAGAAGACTGCGAGGTCGTCCGCATGATTAACGATGCCCACCCGGACTTCGTGTGGGTCGGGCTGGGCGCGCCCAAGCAGGAAATCTGGATGGCCCGCCACCGCGGCCGGGTGGATGGGCTCATGGCGGGAGTCGGCGCAGCATTTGACTATTATGCGGAAAATATTAAGAGGGCGCCGCTTTGGATGCAGAGCTGCAATCTTGAATGGCTTTACAGGCTCGCCCAGAATCCGAAGAAGTTGTTCAGGCGGTATCTGTATACAAATCTCAAGTTCCTGTGGCTGATATACGTGATGAAGAAATAGTACATGGCGATTACCTAGAAGATAACATAAATTGTTTTCATCCTGAGCGTCAGCGAAGGATCTTTTACGTAAAAAATACGCAAAACAGCAGTGATTCAAAAGATATTCTAAATCCCTGTCATCCTGAGCGTCAGCGAAGGATCTTGAACGTAAAAGATACGCAAAATAGTAAGGTTATCAACGCTGAGAATGACAGGTGCGCTGAGAAACTACAATACATGGCAATTAAATCCGCAAGAAGAGGCGTTAAGAATGTTTGATTCCATGAAGAAAAAGACAAATACCGTTACCCGCACCTTGCGATATGTTAAGCGTCGGAGAGGGATGGGGCGAATTGCTCCTGTGCGAATCGGCAAAACGGGCCTTGCGGAGATGAAGAGCCGGTATGATGCCATTACGGACCGGTTTGCGGCAGAGATGGCAGAGTATGCAAGGAATATAGCCGGTACGCCAGAGTATGCAAGGAATATTGCAGACACGACAGGATATGAAAGGAATATTGCCGGCACGGAAGAGTATGCAGAGAACATGGTCGGACATGCCGATAATTCGGTCGGAGATGCCCAAGTTTCAGCCGGGGCTGCCGAAAGCATGAAGGATTGCATAGATGCTCGTCTCTTCCCCAGGCGGGACCTATTCACAGGGTACGAAATTCTGAGTTTCAACGGGGACCGAATGGGGAAGGTCCTCATGAAAGACGGGGTTATATACCGCGGAATATACCGCGAAAGCTGCGATGATTTTCGGGAGATGTGGAAGACCGGGCTGCTTCAGGTTCTCTCGCGCCATGGCTGGATTCCGGAAACAGAAGTTTCGGGCTATTATACCGACGAGTACCCGATCATCCTGAGACATCAGACGGTACAGATGAACGCCTCGAAACTCTGGTCCTATAACATGGTCAGGGAAGCGGCGATCCGTATCAGCCATATTCGGGAGATTGCGGGAAGGGTTGGCTTTACTCTCCACGACGGGCATTTGAACAATGTCACGTTCCACAGGGGAAAGCCTGTATTCACGGACATTGGATCATTTGTAAAAGACAGAGGGCAGCAGACGGTCTGCAACAGGGAGATTGTATTCTCGGGATGTTACAGCTGCGTTTTCCGGCAGCTCGGGAATTTTATGCTGTCAAGAAACCAGACTTACGACGAAGCGAACAATATGATCTGGCTGACCCCGCGGTATTATGACGACCTTACGGAGGAGTACCGGCTCGCTCTCCGGAAATTCCGGTCTTATCACAGGAGACACAGTTCCGGAACGGCGAAGCGGATACTTCACCGTATGTTTGATAACTGGGATGTGCGGCCCTGGTACATCGAAGCCCTCTTCCCGGCTGCAGTCGGTATCGGGGCAAATGCCTACGCGCAGGACGTGGAGCGCATAGCAGACACCGTGCGTGAACTGGGGCTTTCGATTTCGTCCGCCGTGGATGTCGGGGGGACGAAAGGTCGCATGTCCGAGCGCCTCTATGAGGAATTCGGGCCGGCGGCAACAAGAGGCGGGAAACGTTTGGAAGATGTTACGGATCACGGCTCGAACAATTCACCGGGCCGCGTAACAGAAGACGGGAAGCGCGTGGAAGACGAAACCGGAGAAGAACCTGCGGAAACATGCTGCGGGACGGATGAGACAGGAATAAATGCGGAAGATGATACCGCAGAGGTGTTTTCGGTAACTGCCTGTGAGACGGATGATGCAGCCTGTGATATGGCGTTCAATTATTTCACGGAGAAAAACGTGCCGGGGAATGTGCTGGCTTTCCACTATCTTTACGGATGCGACCCGGATTCCAGGAAGAGTGTTATGGCTGACCTTGCGACCTGTGCGGATATAACGCACAATGTTTTTTCCGTGCAGCAGTACAGGATGGATTCCCTGCTCAATTCCCTGCGGAAGATGGCGGCGAAATATGTCGCCGTCACGTATTACCCGATGCGGCCTGCATCCGAAAAGTTCATCCGGAAGCTGACGGATGCCGGGGTTGAGGATGCGGGGGAATTCTTGCGCGTATTCGAAGGATTTTTTGATATCCTGCTGAAGAAGGAGTTTTCAGATGACGAGGGCGGGGATTCCTGCTTTCTTCTGGTGGGCCGGGTCAGGTGACCTTCCTTGGGAGCATTTCCGTATGTTTTACGTTTAAGATCCTTCGCTTGCGCTCAGGATGACGGAGTGGGGGCTGAGCAATTGAACAGGTGACCTTCCTTGGGAGCATTTCCGTATGTTTTACGTTTAAGATCCTTCGCTTGCGCTCAGGATGACGGAGTGGGGGCTGAGCAATTGAACAGGTGACCTTCCTTGGGAGCATTTTCCGCATGTTTTACGTTTAAGATCCTTCGCTTGCGCTCAGGATGACAGAGTGGCGTTAAGCAGTTGAAATAGAGGTAATAATAAGTCATTGTCCCATAACAAGCTAATCGAAAAATACAGAAAAATACCGGCGCCTGCAAAGGCTTCCCTGTGGTTCACGCTATGCAACGTCATACAGAAGGGGATTTCATTCCTCACGATGCCGATCTTTACGAGGATCATGACGACTGCCGAGTACGGGGAATACACGAATTACCAGGCATGGTATCAGATCGTCTCCGTATTTGCCACACTGAACCTTTACTATGGCGTCTTTAATAACGGGATGACAAAATATCCGGATGACAAGGAACGCTTCACGTCCAGTATGACGGGTCTTACGACCGTTCTGACAGTGGGGCTATTTGTCGTCTACCTCATAGCCCCGTCGTTTTGGAATGACGTGATGGGCCTGTCGTCCCTTTACGTTTACGCCATGTTCATCGAGCTGCTCTTCGTCCCCGCTTTCAATTTCTGGGCGGCGAAAGAGCGGTACGATTACAAGTACAGGAAGATTGTCGTTGTCACGATGATTATCGCGTTTGGAAGCCCTATCCTGGGAGTCCTTGCAGTGATGAACACCACCTACAAGGCCGAGGCGAGAGTCCTGGCTTATGTATTCGTCCAGGTATGCATCGGACTGGTCTTTTATATTTATAACATGGTCAAAGGGAAGAAGTTCTTCATCGGAGACTATTGGCGTTTTGCGCTGCTGTTCAACATACCGCTCATCCCGCATTACCTGTCCAGCCAGATTCTGAACCAGGCGGACCGTATTATGATCGGCAAGATGATCGGCAAGAGCGAACAGGCTATTTATTCGGTCGCATACGGAATCGGTACGCTGATGCAGATCGTCATAACAGCGATCAATAATTCTTTTACGCCTTACATGTATAAAAGCATTAAGACCAGGGAATTTTCCGGAATCCGGAAGAATTCCAAAATCACGCTCACCATGGTCGGCTTTGCCTGTATCGGCGTCATGCTGTTGGGACCGGAGATCATCCGCGTGATGGCTTCGGAGAGTTTTCAGGATGCTGTGTGGATCATTCCGCCGGTGGCGTGCGCAATTTTCTTCAAGTACCTTTATCCCCTGTTCAGCACGGTGGAGTTTTATTACGAAAAAACAGGGTTTGTCATGATCGCCTCCTGCATAGGAGCCGTCGCGAATGTGATCCTGAATTATATTTTTATCGGGATTTACGGTTACTTTGCAGCGGGATATACGACCCTGTTCTGCTACATCCTTTATTCGTTTGCTCATTATCTGTTCCAGAGGCGCGTGGCCAGGGAACATGAGATCACGGAGCCTATGTTTGACATGGGGTATATCGCGGCATTTTCCGTGTTCATGCTTGCTGCCATGACGGCTACGTTATTCCTGTACCCGCACAGAATCGTCAGATATGTCGTGTGCCTTGCCGCCGCGGCGGGGTTTGTCATAATGTTCATGCGGAATAAGAGCCTGTTTATAAAGAAGGGATGAGGATGGCCGGATGCGCCGTTACATTTCAGTTGCCATGTCATTTCGTCCTTGTCATCCTGAGCGTAAGCGAAGGATCCTTCACATGATCAGCAGGGGAGGGTAAAAGATCCTTCGCTGCGCTCAGGATGACGCCCCGATTGCGGCAAACACAAGGTCAACTTCGGGGTGAGCCTCAGTTCTCATGCTTTCAGCTCAGGATGACACCCCGATTGCGGCAAACACAGGTAATCTCAGTACCGAGGTGTGAACAGTAAGAATGAATCCGCGGAGAGTTTGTAATGGAAAATCGTATCAGGCTTAATTTCACATGGAAAGAGGCCGCTCTGGCAATCATGTGGGCAACATTTTTCCTGCCCCCGGTCATTGCCCGCATCTCAACTGTCCTCTCGTACGGCGTCATGCTGATCGGATACGGGGTATTCCTCGTGATGTATATTCGGTGGGAGAAGGTGATGCCGATTAGCGAGGACGTGATGCTGTTTCTGGTTTTTGTAGCATATTGCGTATTCACGCTCCTGTTTCGTACACCGGATAAGATACCTCAATTTGTCAGACGGGCCATTTTGCCGCTCATTGAGGGTTTTTTCCTCATACAGTGGACATTCAGGGAAAGGGATCAAAAGAATGGTTTCGGCGTCCTTTACTATGTAACGGCATTCTATATCGTCGCAAATTTCATTTCGCTGGTCCTTTTTCCGGGCGGGATCATCCGGTCGTCGGCAGGCTCGGCTATTGAGCGCGCCCAGTGGCTGTTCGGCTCGAAGAATAATATCCCGCTGTACATGATCGTGTTCATCACGATAGCGGCTTATTATCATTATACGGTCAGGAGGAGGCATTTGTTTTATTGCCTCGCGGCGCTGGGTGCCTTTAGCATCATGATGAGCGGAGAGGAAGGGCTGGAATTTTTAGGGGGATCGAGCACAGGATTTGTCGCTTATGCCGCATCATTGGCACTGATTGTCGTCTGCGTACATATGGAAAAGGTCGGGAAGCCGGCGCTTGGCGTAAAAGCTGCATTTGTCTTTACAATTTTCATGAATGTCATTATTCTCGGCGGGATGAGTCTGCCGGGAATGAATGATATCATTGTAAATGTATTCCATAAGACTACAACTTTTACCGGCAGGTCCCTGATCTGGTCTGCAAACCTGAAAGAAGCGTTTCGGCACGTTATTTTAGGACAGGGCGAGGTGAGCGTCATGGCGCACGTCAGAATCCAGAAAGAGTGGGTCACGACGGACTATACTTACAATTGTCTTCTGAAACTGTTATTGAACTACGGGCTGGTCGGAATCGGGCTTTTTATCGCTATGGTGCTGATGGCAGCCCGGAAACTTGATTTGCGCGGCAGTATACTTTTCTCGGGGTTCACAGGCCTGCTCCTCATAGGCCTGATGAATGAGGTCGATATGAACTGGCTGCTGTTGTTCCCCTCCCTTATGATTCTGGCGTGAGGCTTGTTTTTACAGTGTATCTATATCTGAAAGAGCCTGTTATCCTGAGCGAAGCGAGGGATCTTGCGTGAAAGGAAAGCTATGCAGTTCAACTCATATATTTTCATACTGCTTTTCCTGCCGCTGGCGGTCATCGGGTATTTTTTACTTGCGCGGCTGCACTATAAGGCGGCTCAGATTTTCCTCCTTAGCATGTCCCTCTGGTTTTACGGGTACTTCAACGTAGGATATCTGGCTATCATGTGCTCGAGTATCCTTTTCAACTTCCTTTTTTCAAAGTATCTCGGCAGGGAGAGGGCATTTGGAAAAAAGCTCGTGCTGGCAGCGGCCGTCCTCTTTAATCTCGGCCTTATTTTTTATTTTAAGTACTATGACTTTTTTATCGGCAGTATAAATACCGCGTTCCATACGGATTTTGTTTTAAAACATATCCTGCTGCCGCTCGGTATCAGCTTTTTTACTTTCCAGCAGCTTTCCTATGTAGTGGATTCCTATTCCGGGCAGACAAGGGGATACGGGTTCGTTGAATACGCGCTCTTCGTGAGCTTTTTTCCGCAGCTCGTGGCGGGACCGATCGTGCTGCACAACGAGCTTGTCCCTCAGTTCCGTGACAGCGGGAAGCGTCGGATGAATGCGGACAATCTGGTCAGGGGGATATCGCTGTTTATCCTCGGGCTGGCCAAGAAAGTGCTTATTGCCGATACATTTGGGAAGGCTGTGTCATGGGGATATGCAAATGTAGACGCGGCGACATCGCTTGACCTCGTAATTGCGACATTTGCCTATACGTTCCAGATATATTTTGATTTCAGCGGCTACAGCGACATGGCGACCGGAATCGCGTCCATGTTCAATTTCACGCTGCCGATGAATTTCAACTCGCCGTACAAGGCGCTGGATATCAACGACTTCTGGCGAAGGTGGCACATGACGCTCACCCGGTTCCTTCGGACGTATATCTATTTTCCTCTCGGCGGGAGCCGGAAGGGCGAGGGCAGGACCTATTTCAATATCATGGTCGTTTTCCTGGCAAGCGGGATCTGGCACGGGGCAAATTGGACCTTCATCTTATGGGGGCTTTTGCACGGGGCGGCCTGCGTTGCCGACAGGATTATTCATAAGGCTTATGAGAAGATACCGGCAGTGTTTCGATGGCTGGTTACGTTCCTGCTGGTGGATTTGCTTTGGATCTTGTTCAGAGCTGATTCCATCGAGCAGTGCGGCCAGATTATAGGGAAGATTTTTTCCTTTACCGGGAGGGGCATAAGCGAGGGGATGTATGAAGCGGTTGCCCTGCCGGAAGTGACATGGCTTTTGAGCCTGAATACGCCAGCCAGGCTCAGTGCGGGGAAGCCCTGGCTTTTTATCGCTGTCCTGTTCCTGATTGGGCTTGCTATCTGCCTCTGCTTCCGGAATAACTATGAGCGGAAAACGTCCGCGTCCGTATTTTCAATGGCGGGGATTGCGCTGCTCTTCGTGTGGTGCCTGATATCATTGGGGAGCGTGAGCGTGTTCCTGTATTTCAATTTCTGACGACAGACTGCTTGCCAATCGAGGCAGAGCGCAGAATCTTTACCATCAGCAGGTGGCTTTGTGTAAAGATCCTTCGCTTGCGCTCAGGATGACAAAGGGGAAACAGGTGGTGTGAACAGAAATTCGCAGGATGGCGCTGCGGGCATTTGCCAACATACATGTTGACGAGGTAGGAGTATGAACAGTAGGAAATGGCTTGCCGGTTTCTTTGGCCTGGTTCTTGCCGGGGCAGTTGCGGTCGGCGGTCTTATCATAGGCGTCGATCCGTTTTTCCATTATCACAAGCCGCTGGCCCAGCTTTTTTACCGGCTGCATGTGGAGCGGTACCAGAATGACGGAATCGTGAGGAATTTTGATTATGATTCCATCATCGTCGGGGCGTCCATGGTGGACACGTATAAGACGTCTCTGATGGACAGCCTGTTTGGGGGCAAGTCCGTAAAAATTCCGTTGTCCGCAGGGTCCTTTTATGAGACGAATAATCACCTTCTACGCGCCTATAAGACACATGATGTGAAGAATGTCGTGAGGTCCCTGGAGTTTCAGATGATTATTCAGGAGCCGGATTTTCTTCGGGAAGACCTTGGGGATATCACGTATCCGCTCTATTTGTATAACGATAATCCGTTTGATGACGTGGAGTACGTGCTTAATAAGGATGTGCTGTTCGAGGAAGTGATGGTCATGTTGAAAAAATATCGGGACGGGGAGGAAGGGGGAATAACTTCCTTTGACAGATACGCCAATTACATGTATTATTCAAGCACGGAGTTTTCCAGGGAAGCCTGCCTCGAGGGGCGGAAGTCGTTCAAGGAACCGTCCAAGATGGCCGAGCTCTCAGAGGATGACCGGAAGCTGATCTGGCAGAATGTCACGGAAAATCTGGTCTCCGTTGCTAGAGAGCATCCGGAAACGACTTTTTACTACTTCATCCCGCCCTGGAGCGTAGTCCACTGGGGGGATGAGTATGCGTCCGGGAAGCTGAAAAGGACTTTGGACGCCGAGCGGATTATGGTCAGCATGCTGCTGGAGTGCGACAACATCCATCTCTTTTCGTTCAACATGTGGACGGATGTGACAGAAAACCTGGACCTCTATAAGGATCCGGTCCATTGCACGGGCAGCGTCCATGACGAGATTCTGCAGAAGATGCACGATGATGATCCCGCATTCAGGCTGACGAGGGAGAATTATGAGGAATTTCTGAATAATGAGATGGAATTCTACATGAATTATGACTATAATAGTATATTCACATAAGGTAGGTTTTCGGCCCATGGGGACGGTCCTTTTGGGTCAAAAATTTTTGACCCAAAAGGAC
>JAUMWM010000166.1 GCA_030529705.1 Lachnospiraceae bacterium | reverse complement strand
TTTTGGGTCAAAAAATTTTGACCCAAAAGGACCGTCCCCGCGGGCCGAAAAATTTTGGTCCAAAAGGACCGTCCCCGCGGGCCGAAATCATCGGAACCGCTCCCACTTCTGGCCGTTTGCCCCGACGATTTTGCTGTCGCCGTTAATCGTATACGTGATATCATCCACCGTGATATAGCCGGCCTCGTTCTTCTTGCCGTTCGAGATGTAAACATCCCACTTATCGAGGGTAAAGTCCGAAAGCCGCCCGCCGCGGAACATGTAACTCCGCCCCTCCCGGTCAACCGGCAGGATGGCATAACTGTCCGGTATGTTATTCTCAAGGGTTGCCATGTCAAATGTAATCGCGGACAGCCCCCTGTCCCCGATAATCCTCCTATCAAACCAGTAAGTCGAGACGTAGACCGTCCCCATCTTCACCTCCCGCAGAACCTCCTGGAAGGACTTCTGAATGCCGAGATTGCCATTTCCTGTACAAAGAAAATGCGTAGGACCTGTCTGAACCAAATAGGAGGCGGAAAACTTCTGCAAATCTTCCGGCGCATTTGCATCGTCAAGCGCAATGCCGTGATGCGGAAGTTTCAAGATATCAACGTGGCCGATTTCATTTGCAATTGCCACCTCATCGTAACCGGGATCGATGCCTCGACCGGGGGCATTTGAAAGATCCCCGGTTAAAAGGGCCGTATGGCCTCCGGCGGTGAGCTTCACGACGAGGGAGGTGTCATTTGCATCCCCCACCTTCTCCGTCAGGTAATCCCTCGAATAGTTGTAAATGTCAATCTGCGCATTGCCGAACGTAATGTGCGGGCTGGCAACATACCGATTTGTCGGATTTTTCTTTTGTTTCCACGGCTCCTCCGACGCCCCCACCTGAAAAGCCGAAACCACCGGGACGCCGCGGGCATCAGCCTGAGCCATCGCATTCTTCCACGCCATGTCCTTCCACTCTTCCGGCTTCACCAATGCCCGCGCGGCAAAGGGCAGCACGTATACCCGCTCCAAATGATAACTATAAATCAGATAGTCCATCAGGCCGATATGGTCCCCATGGGCATGAGTCCCGATAATGAATTTCAAATTATCCGGCGTGACGCCAAGTTCATCCATAATTTGAAGGGTCCAATCCTTTTCGGCATAAGCGCCGCAGTCCACAAATCCAAATTCCCCACCCGATTCTATTAGAATCGCATCGCATCCTACATCGTCTATGGTGACGCACAGGAAATGGAGCTTGACATCTGATGTGTTTTCAAATGCATCATCTTCATATGCATAGTTTTCTGATGCGTGATTTTCAAGCACATCGGGATCCCCTTCTGCCTCTGCCTGCAGGGAGGCAGAGGCATTCGCCGCTTCTTTCGAATAGGCTGCCTCTCCTCCGTCCGACTGCGGAGAGACCTGTGCATTCGCCGCTTCTCTCGAATAGGCCGCCTCTCCTCCGTCCGCCTGCGAAGAGACGGACAAATCTGCTGTATCTTTCGAAACTGCTTTGCGGCTGCTGCATCCGACAAATAGAACCGCGCACAGAACCACGCAAAACCACTTCATGCCCTTTCTACATTTGTTCAATGTTAATTACCTCCTCTAAGGCGCACTTTCCGCCTAAACCGACTACCGTTCCGCTTTCAGGCGGACCACAACTGCCTTATCTAAGAATGTCGGTTTTTCTGACGTTCTTCCCTGTTGCACCGAGCCGCCGTTGGCGGATTAAATTGACTCCTCCCAGAAAACACTTTTCAGGTACTCGACTTGCTGTTGCCTTGTAGGGCAACATACTTTGTCTCCGCTTTTCATAAGATTGTAGCAACTACCCGGCGCTCCTTCTGTCATTCTGAGCGTCAGCGAAGAATCTTTTGCCATCAGCTTTTCGGTTAAGATCCTTCGGTTAAGATCCTTCGCTTGCGCTCAGGATGACAAAAATTTTGGCTTCACGCTGAGCCGTTACAGGTCTTCGGTTCCAGAAACTGCGTAATCTTTCCCTATCATACCATCTTTCGGGGGTGGTTTTCATAAAAAAACAGAAAAAACCATCGAAAAACACAATCTGATAGTGTAAAATGTGGCGGGAAAATCTGAATCCATTGCCCGCCTGCATGAGGATTTTTCCCGCCGCCTTGTACTTGATGTAGTCCTCGGGAAAATCTGAATCCATTGCCCGCCTGCATGAGGATTCTCCCATTAAGGATTGAGTCACATATTAATGTCCCGTTTTCTATCCCTATATGCTGAAAAATTCGGGACATTAATTCTTGACCCAATCCTAAAAGTTTTCATTTGTTATGACGAAAGGTTCCTCAAATATGTTATTTTTTCGGATAAAGAACCCTGCATTTGCCCTGATTGTTCGAATAGCGGTCCTGCTTAGCGTGGCCGTGCCGGCTATCTGCCAACGAACGGTGGATGCATTTGCCCAAATAGCCAGCGAGGAATCCCTCTACGACAGCACCTGGAACTACCTCTTTGAAGACGGGCTGACGCATAACGGCGTCATCCAGTCCATCTGCGCGACGCCCGATTACCTGATTACAATCGAGAACACGTCCGAGGACCCGTCGCAGCCGGACACGGTCTCGGCTTATTACAAGAACCCGTTCGACCACGACGGCAATCCGGTGGAGCAGTACTCGCTCGCGATGAGGAACGCCGACTCCGACTGGGAGCACGGCAATGGGATGGCCTACAACCCGAACACCAACGAGATTTATGTCGCCCTCTATTCAAATGACGCCGGCGACAACGAGGGCTGCCTCTACGTTATGGATCCCGACACCCTCTCGTTCAAGCGGAAAATCAAAATTGCGGAGGGCTACAACATCCTCGGCATCGACTACGATTCCGAGAACGACCAGTATTACACTTTGACAAATGCCGCCGCCAATTACTCTCTCGAACGCCGTGACGCCGACTTTCATCTGATTGAGGATTTGGGACCGATTGACCCGTCCCCCGGAACAAATTTTCAGGACATTTGCGTGAGCGGCGACTATATATTCCTCTCGCCGCTGACATTTGGCATGGGCATCGGCGACTTCATGAACATCTACTCCATCTCCCGGCGCTTAACGCTCCTGTCCATCGATATGAATATGGGGCTGGAGGCGCAATTCGTTGAAGCGGAGGGCGTGTGCATGGCGCACAAGGGGGTATTTGTCTGTCCCGTCACCGTGACATGGGCGGACGGCACCCGGCACGTCTACTTTTTCGAGACGACGCTGCCCTGGTTCTATACCATCGAGACCAGCGCCCGCGGGATGACCTATGAGGGGGATTATACGGTTTACACATTGGATGTCGGAGACGGGGAAGCCACTGCATTTAATATGGACGAGATCCCGTATACCGGGATGATTTATGATTCGGATGCGAACGCCAAATCAGATGGCGTGGTTATCGGCGGCAAGATTAGCACCGGCACCCAGCAGGCGCTCAGCGGAACGAGTTATACCGTTTCATTTGAACCGAGTCCCGGCTACAAAGTTGCCGCCGTGTATATGGATGTGACGCAGCTCGAAGTTGAGGAGGGAGCCACCTCCGTAACGATTGACAATATTGATGGGAATCATCGGATTACAGTCGATTTTATACCGGAGTCGAAACCGGCATCCGGCGGTTCTGCCGCGACGGCCTCAAGTCAGGGAGATAACCCGAATTCCCCTATTGGCCCGACTGAATCCTTGACGACGGCCGCAAATCAGGGAGACGACTCTAAAGCGGGGCGGACATCTGGTTCCAACACTGCCAATAAGGAAGATTCCGCAGGCGCGGTATCCGGCCAGCTCTCAGAAACCCAGATTTCCGCCGCAGATTCGGCTTACTCCGAAACCTCTGCTACCGCTGCCCGCAAAAAAGCCACCCGTAAAAAGGCTTTCGCCTTCACCGTCCTAATCCTTATCATTCTGGTGTTAGGTCTGGCCTTGCTGATCCTTTACATCATCCATGTCCGACGCGTCCGCGAGCGCAAGCTCAGGGCTCGCAAGGAGGAGCGGCGGCAGCGCAGAATGCAGGAGGAGACCAGAAAACGGGCTGCCAGAAAAAGGCGGCGGAGACGTTTGCCCTGATACAGCTATTTCCTGGCGACTTGTCATCCTGAGCGCAAGCGAAGGATCTTATACCAACAACATCTGTTGTGCATAAAAGATCCTTCGCTTACGCTCAGGATGACAAAACTGCCAGTTAAGCCACCCCCGCAAGTCGAAATTTTTCGACCCAAAAGGACCGTCCCCGCGAGCCGAAAATTTTCAGCCCAAAAGGACCGTCCCCGCGAGCCGAAACCATACTACAGGCTCCCCTTCGTGGACCACACCGCATCGCCTAGCCGCGCGTCATAGGAAACCGCCTCATCCAGCGCCTTCCCGAACGCCTTAAAACACGCCTCCGCTATATGGTGGTTATTTACTCCGTCCAACTGTTTGATATGCAGATTCATGGCCGCCGAATAGGACACGGCATAGAAAAACTCCCGAACCATCTCCGTATCCATCAATCCCAGGCTCGGCACGGTAAACTCCACATTATAATTCAGGTAAGGCCTTCCCGAAAGGTCAACCGCGCAGAGGACGAGCGTCTCATCCATCGGGAGAATGAAGCTTCCGAACCTGCGGATGGCCTTCTTATCTCCGACCGCCTTCCTGATAGCCTCCCCCAGGACAATCCCGCAGTCCTCGATCGTGTGGTGGGAATCTACCTCCAAATCCCCGTCACATACGAGTTCCAGGTCAAACAGCCCATGGCGGGCAAACCCATTCAGCATATGGTCAAAGAAGGGTATGCCGGAATCGATGCGGCACTCCCCGGAACCATCCAGATTTAACTTGACGGCTATGTCGGTCTCTTTCGTCGTTCTCTTGACGCTTGCTATTCTGCTCAAAATTGAACCTCCTTCTCATATAAGCATTTGCATTCTTCCAAATGAATACTACTTTTCACGTATTTATTTACGGAAGCATCCTAACACCACTCATATCTTCTTGCCTCTTCCGATAAGATATTGTAACATCAACATGTTCGCATTGACAGTTTTTTTGAGGAGAAATCACCATGTCCATCAAAAATGTAACCATCATCGGCATGGGCGCCCTTGGCACCATGTTCGGAACCGTAATCCAGCATAAAATCGGCATTGAAAATGTCTCCTTCCTCATGGACGAGGCCCGATATCAAAAGAATATCAGCCGCCCCTATTTCGCAAATGGCGCCCCCGCCGATTTCCGTCTCATCACGCCTAAAAACGCCTCCCCCGCCGACCTGATCATCGTCTCCATCAAAGCTACGGGGCTTGAGGAGGCGCTCGTTACCCTGGAAAGTTCGGTCGGTCCTGACACAATCATCATCTCGGCCGTCAACGGCATTCGAAGCGAGGAAGTTCTTATTGACAAATTCGGTCCCGGCCACGTCATCCACGCCGTCGCGCAGGGCATGGACGCCACCTTTTTTGACCACAGGCTCACATACAGCCAGACGGGCTGCTTCTGCCTCGGCATCATCGACCCATCCATGCAGGAAAAGCTGGATTCCCTGACAGCCTTTTTCGACGGCATCGGCTTCTCCTACGTTGTGGAGAAGAACATCCGCCATCGCATTTGGAGCAAATTCATGCTCAACGTCGGAATCAACCAGTCCTGCATGATATTTGCCACGGGCTACGGCGGCGGAATCGCCCCGGCAAGCGAGGCAAGAATGGTCATGATATCCGCCATGCGGGAGGCCATGCTTGTTGCAAATGCCGAAGGCGTCAATCTCACCGAGTCCGACCTTGCGGGATACGTGGGCCTTATGGAATCCCTCACGCCGGAGTCCATGCCTTCCATGGCCCAGGACCGGATAAACGGGAAATTGTCGGAGGTGGAGGAATTCGCAGGGACGGTAATCAGGCTTGCCATGAGGCACAAGATCCTAGTTCCGACAAATGAGTTCCTCTACCGGAAAATCATGGAGATTGAGACAGAGTATCCAGAGCTGCCATGAGTTCGCCAGTAAGTTCGCCAGCCAGTTCGGCCCGCGGGGACGGTCCTTTTGGGTCGAAAAATTTCGACCCAAAAGGA
>JAUMWM010000403.1 GCA_030529705.1 Lachnospiraceae bacterium | reverse complement strand
ACGGCTGTCGGGGAAAGATTCGGCATGATGACATTTGCCCCCGCCTTGACTCCCATCTCGCGTCCAAGCGGATGAATCGTCCCAAGGGCGGTAGTGGCAGGAAGCAGGACTTCCGGGAATGCCAGCCGAAGAAGGGCTAAGAAGAACAACGTATCCTCCAAAGTGCCGGACTCCATATCCCGGAAAGGCGTATCGTGGTGGGGAATAAACGGTCCTATGCCAATCATCTCCGGCTGCAGCTTATGCAGAAATGCGAAATCGTCCGCATAGCATTCATCCGTCTGATAAGGAGAACCCACCATAAAGCCCGCGCCGACCTGGTAACCAATCTCCTTCAAGGCGAAAAGGCAGTCCATCCTTGCTTTCATCGACAGTTCTTTCGGATGCAAATGCCCATAGTGGTCCTCATTTGCAGTCTCATGCCGCAGCAGGTAGCGGTCCGCGCCCGCCTTGAAATACCGTTCATAACTTTCGCGGCTCTTCTCCCCGATAGAGAGGGTCACCGCGCAGTCGGGATGCATTTTTTTTATGCCCGATACAATCTCGCAAATATCGTCGTCGCTGTAACTGAGATCCTCGCCTCCCTGGAGGACGATCGTCCTAAAGTTCAAGGCATACCCCCGGTCGGCGCAGGCAAGAATCTCCTCTTTTGACAACCGATACCTGTTGACTTCCCGGTTATCCCTCCGCAGGCCGCAGTACAGGCAATTGTTGCGGCAGTAGTTCGTAAACTCGATAAGACCCCGCAGATAGATATCCTTCCCATAAACCCGATCGGCCTGCGACCGCGCCAGTCCGTAGAGGTACTCCCTGTCTTCTTTTGAGAGATCCCTGCGCATTCCAATAAGCGCAAGGAACTCCTCCCTGCCAAGATCATGCTCGATATTCAGCTTTTCAACAAGTCCACGAAAATCATGCATTTGTTTTCTTCCCCACATTCGTATAAGCCGCATTTGCACTCCCATCGAGGCTGCCCTTCGATGCGCAGCTTGCATTCCGCTTCACATTCGAACACGCCGCTTTCGCGCTCACGCCGGGCAGCCTCCCCAGCTTCCCTGTCAACGTGTTAATCGAATCCATCGGAGCATCTATGGCCACGGCAATCAGATTAACTCCCGCTTCCCGATAGGGAATACCCATCCGCCCGATGATATACGAGGCGTAGTCATGAAGCAGCGTGTTCATTTTTTCAACAGATGCGGCATCTTCCACGATGATGCTGAGCAAGGCTATCCTGTTATCCACCGGGTTCCTCCATTTCTTAGGCTCATGAGTTCGATCCAAGGGTTCGGCCCATGGGGACGGTCCTTTTGGGCCGAAAAATTGAAAACAAAAATTTCGAAAAGAAAAGGCGCCCCCTGCGGAACGCCAAAAAAACAGCAAGCTGAAAATAACCCTTCACAACTTGTCCGGCTAACACATGCCCGGATATTTCTTTCGCCGCTTCCGCATCAGACTGATTCTTATGCGTCAGAATTGAATTATTCAAAAGACTCGCCGGAAAGAATCTCTCTCCGGCAAGACTCTTCTGTCAGACATTGACTGCCTCTTATTATACCATCTACCATACGAATTAGAATATACTAATTTTATTTTGCTTTAGGATTAGACCAATAATAAA
>JAUMWM010000402.1 GCA_030529705.1 Lachnospiraceae bacterium | reverse complement strand
CCGTCCCCGCGGGCCGAAATTTTTTGGCCCAAAAGGACCGTCCCCGCGGGCCGAATTTTACTTCAACTGCTCCAAGCTCATCTGCTCGAGCAAATCGCTCTTAATCTTGAACAGCTTGTCGGAAAGGTCCACGTACATCTGGTGCGGGTTCACCAGACGGCGGGTCTCATCCCAGAGCGATTCCTGCTCGCGGCGGCACCGCTCGCGGATCTCCATCGTCGTGGCCGGATCCTCGTAAATGCACTCGCCGTTTTTAAACACCTGCACCATGATCTCGCGCAGCGTGAAAGTCCCGGCATGGAACTTGGTCTTTTTCCATGTCTCAACCGGGTCAAATATAATCAGATCCTCGTCCTCGGAGAACTCCTCTTCTACCAGGCAAATCAAATCAGCGTGAATCTTTCCGGATTCCTTATCGTAAATGCGGATGATTTTCTTGTTGCCGGGATTTGTCACCTTCTCGGTGTTCTCGGACAGCTTGATCTTCGGGATGAACTCGCCGGTCTCGTTATTCCGGATGGCCGCCAATTTGTAGACGCCGCCAAATGCCGGATTGTCCTTGGCGGTAATCAAATTTGTCCCGACGCCCCATGAATTAATCATCGCCCCCTGGGCCTTGAGGTCCGTAATCAGGTACTCGTCGAGGTCGGAGGATGCGGAGATGATGGCATCCGGGAAGCCGGCGGCGCAGAGCATTTGATAAGCTTTCTTGGACAGATACGCAAGGTCGCCCGAGTCGATGCGGATGCCGTATTTGGTCAGGCGAATGCCGTCATTGCGCATTTCACGGAAGACGCGGATGGCATTTGGAACGCCGGACTCCAAGACGTCGTAGGTGTCGACGAGGAGGGTGCAGGCATTTGGATAAATTTTTGCGTAGGCCTTGAAAGCTTCGTACTCGCTGGGGAAGCTCATGATCCAGCTGTGGGCGTGCGTGCCGAGGATCGGGACGTTGAACATCTTGCCCGTGAGGACATTGGAGGTGCCGACGCACCCGGCGATGACCGCCGCCCTGGCGCCGTAAATGCCGGCATCGGGGCCCTGCGCGCGGCGGAGGCCGAATTCCATGACCCCGTCGCCTTTCGCGGCGTAGCAGACGCGGGCCGCTTTGGTGGCGATGAGGGACTGGTGGTTCAGCATGTTGAGCACCGCCGTCTCGATGAGCTGGGCCTGCATGATCGGCGCGATGACTTTCAGCATCGGCTCGCGCGGGAAGATGACCGTGCCTTCCGGGATGCCCCAGATGTCGCCGGTGAAGTGGAAGCCCGCCAGGTAGTCCAGGAAATCGTCCTCGAAGATGCCCAGCCCTTTCAGGTACTGGATGTCGTCATATGAAAAATGCAGGTTTTTGATATATTCTATGACATCGGTGAGGCCGCAGCAGATTGCATAGCCGCCCTCGCACGGATTCTTCCTGTAAAAAGCATCGAATACGACGATCTGATCCGTCGGGTTTTTGAAGTAACCCTGCATCATCGTCAGTTCATATAAATCGGTAAGTAGCGTTAGATTTGTCGCTCTCATGTCTTTTCCTTTCTTTGTGTTCGTCCCGCGGGGACGGTCCTTTTGGGTCAAATTTTTTCGGTCCGTGGGGACGGTCCATTTGGGCCAAGTTTTTTAGGT
>JAUMWM010000165.1 GCA_030529705.1 Lachnospiraceae bacterium | reverse complement strand
GGAGCCGATATTTTTATCGGTGTCTCGGCACCGGGGCTCGTCACGCAGGATATGGTGCGCTCCATGAACCGGGATGCCATCATATTCGCCTGCGCCAACCCCACTCCTGAAATATTCCCGGAGGATGCGAAGGCTGCCGGAGCGGCGGTCGTATCCACAGGCCGTTCCGACTATCCGAACCAGATCAACAACGTGCTGGCTTTCCCAGGCATTTTCAGGGGAACGTTCGATGTACGCGCAAGAGATATCAACGAAGAGATGAAAATGGCGGCCGCCGGGGCTTTGGCCGGCCTCATCTCTGACGAGGAACTGAATGCGGATTACATCATTCCGAAGGCATTCGATCCGCGCGTGGGTCCGGCTGTGGCGGCAGCGGTCGCACGGGCGGCCAGGGATTCCGGCGTTGCCAGACTGTAGGAAGCCTCGACAATAACTGGTTCATACGGCATTCCAACGACTCGCCTTGAGAGCCTTGTCATTCCTGAAAACTTTGTCATCCTGAGCGTTAGCGAAGAATCTTTACTATTTTCGTATGTTTTATGTTTAAGATCCTTCGCTTACGCTCAGGATGACAAGAGTTCTACTATTTTTGCGTATGATTTGCTTTTAAGATCCTTCGCTTACGCTCAGGATGACAATCCTGTGCATTCTCCTTCTTTCTCGCACCCGTACCGTTCCAGCCGTCCCTCGATCTTCTCCAGTATCGAGTCGCTGTCAATGCCGAGCACGCTCCTAAGCTTCGTAACATCCCCATGTTCCACGTAGGCGTCCGGCAGGGTGATATTTGTCATGCGAAGCTCCGGATGATGCTTCGCAACATAATCCGTAATGACCTCCCCGAAGCCGCCCCGCTTCACATTTTCCTCCAAAGTAATAATGTAACGATGGTCCTTGGACAGGTAGTCAATCATCTCCGTATCGACCGGCTTTATAAACCTTCCGTTCACCAGGGAGCAGGAATAGCCCTTGCCTTTCAGCTTGTCGCGGATATGCTCCGCCGTGCTGACCATGCTGCCTACGGCAATGAGGGCGATGTCCTTCTCTTCATAAATCAGCTCGCTCTTTCCGTACTCAATTTTCGCCCTGGCTTTCCTCAGTCCGTCGTATGCGATGCCCCGCGGATACCGTATTGCAACCGGCCCATCAAGTGCAAGCGCAAAATCCATCATGTCCTGCAGCTCCCACTTGTTCTTGGGAGCCATCACAGTCATATTCGGGATGGAAGACAGATATGTCAGGTCGAATAACCCCTGATGCGTCTCGCCGTCCGCTCCGACCAACCCCGCCCTGTCAATACAGAACACAACAGGCAGTTCCTGCAGGCATACGTCCATCAAAATCTGATCATAGGCCCGCTGGAGGAAAGAGGAATAGACTGCAACGACGGGGCGAAGGCCGGCCGAGGCCATTCCCGCCGCGACTGTTACGGCATGCTGTTCCGCAATACCCACATCAAAAAATCTGTCAGGGAATACCCGTGAAAACTCCGAAAGCCCGGTTCCTTCCGGCATGGCGGCCGTCACTGCGACAATCCGCCTGTCTCGGGCAGCGAGGGAACATAACTTATCGGAAAAGACATTTGTATAACCGGGTTTGCCTCCTCCTCCTACTGCCCTGCCCGTCACCTTGTCGAATTTTCCGACTCCATGAAACTTTTCGGGATGCCTCTCAGCCGGCGGATAGCCCTTGCCCTTCGTCGTGACGACATGAACCAGAACCGGCCGCTTGATCCTCTTCGCATCGCGCAAGACTCTCGTTAGCTTTCGGATATCATGCCCGTCCACCGGTCCCAAGTAAGTGATGCCCATGTTCTCGAAGAGCATCCCCGGCACGACCATTTGCTTAATTGTATTCTTGGTCCGGACGATTACATCCGCCACGGAGTCTCCCAACAGGGGCAGATTCCGCAGATAATCCTCCACGTTCTTTTTCAGCGTGATATAGCCTTCCGCAGTCCGTATCTCGTTCAGATAGCTGGACATGCCTCCGACATTTTGTGATATGGACATTTCATTGTCATTCAGGACTATTATAAAATTGGTGTCTTTCCCGCCGCAGTTATTTAAAGCCTCGTAAGCCTCCCCGCCTGTCAGCGCGCCGTCCCCAATCACGGATATGACATGATAGTCTTCCCCAAGCAAATCTCTTGCCTGTACGATTCCCAGTCCGGCCGAAATGGAGGTCGAACTATGGCCCGTGTCAAATGCATCGTACGGGCTCTCCCTGCGCTTCGGAAATCCGCTGAGGCCGCCATATTTCCGCAGTTCTTCAAATCCGGCTTTTCTGCCGCTCAAAATCTTATGCGTATATGCCTGATGGCCGACATCCCATATCACCTTGTCCTTAGGCAGGTCGAACACGCAAAAAAGAGCGATGGTGAGTTCGACGACTCCGAGATTTGATGCCAGATGCCCGCCCGTCCTGCTGATTTTGTCAACCAGAAAATCCCTTATCTCGCCGGCAAGGTCTTCCATCTCTAGATACGTCAGCTTTTTGATATCGCCCGGATCAATTATTCTTTCAAGAATCATAGCATAGCCCACTACCTTTATACTTCATGTTTCGCATGATAGGGACGATCCTTTTGGGCGCAAAAAACCGCCCCAAAAAGATCGTCCCCATAGTGCGTCCATATATAATTACAGTCTCGAAAAACCGTACCCGTTGCAGATCGCATCGACCTTACGCCCGTTTCTGCACATCGGGCATTCATTGTGCGTGTAGGACCTGTAGTCCGGCACATCCTTCGGACTAAAGAGGGAGGCTACCCTGATTCCCGATACGGAAGTAATCGCAGAGAACACAGTTGCGAATCCCACAACTTTCCCGCCGTAATAATTGACCGTCTGGGCCGCCTTCTTGAGCGTCCCGCCGGTCGTGGCGCTGGCAAGCAGGACCAGGACGTTCTTGTTTCGAATCATATATTCGCTGCTCTCGCGGAAGATCATCTGGCCCGTCATATGGGATTCCGGAGAAACAATATACATCGTCTTGTGCATATTTGCGGAAAGAATTCCGGCCTTCGTAAGGGAATCCGCCAGATAGGCTCCGATTACGTCCATGCCTTCCAGGCAGACGATCGTATCTATAATCGTATCAATGCTGAAATACTCGCTGATAGCATCTGCGGCAGCTTTGGCCTCCGCCTGCCTGCGCGATATGGTCGTCATGTCAAAATAATAATTAATATGGGAGTTCGGGGTCACAAAATGACCGGGAATGACTCGGAGAATGACATTGTGATATCTCTTTGAATCAAGTTTTGAATAAGCCTCCATACACCCTCCTTGTTATTTCTGTATAACTAACAATCTATTATGTGAAGATTATAGTGCATTTTGACGTTATTTGCAACTTATATATACAATTCATTCTTTTCGCCATTAACTACTTAGTTCCTGTTAACGCTTTTACTCAGAAAGCACCTATGTTTGCGAGAAACAGATGTCATCCTGAGCTTAGCGAAGGATCTTTTACATAAAGCCGTTGCAGATGGTAAAAGCCCCTGTCATCCTGAGCGTAGCGAAGGATCTTTTACCATCACCAACTAGTGAAATTGAAAGATCCTTTGCTTACGCTCAGGATGACAAGGGCGATATTACATGCCAACAGAATTGCAACAATACAAAATGGATATTATCGGTTCGTCATGACATAATAATTCCAAAACTTACAAGAAACATGTACTCGAGCTTCCGCCATGAAGAAATCGAAGACCTCCCGCCGGTCCTCTTGTGCATCTTAACCGGCACCTCGGCCACCCTCCATCCCGCAAGCAGAAACCGGGCGCAAGAGACGGGTTCCGGATATTTGGCCGGGTAGGCATTTGCATATACCCGTATCCCTGTTGCCCCCACCGCGCGGTAACCGCTGGTGGGGTCTTTTACATTTGCCCCCGTCTTCATCCGAATCAGGAGAGATATCCAGGAAATGCCGATCTTCCGAATCATTCCCGGCATATATCCGCCCGAAAGGCCGGCGTATCTGGATCCGATTACCATATCCGCCTCACCCCGCTCCAGCGGGGCTATGACGTCATAAATGTACTCGATACCGTGCTGCCCATCCCCATCGAACTGGACCGCATATCGATAACCTTTCGCAAAGGCGTACTTGTAGCCCCGCTGCACGGCAATCCCGATACCGCTGTTCGTCGAAATCCGAATCATGGGAATGCGGTGGCGGCGCAATAATTCGGGCGTGCGGTCCGTCGATCCGTCATCGATTACGATATAATGGACTTTTCTCTTTTGTCCCCTGTTAAATTCCCTGACGCGTTCGACCGTCCTGACAATGGAGGACTCCTCATTGAAGGCGGGGATGATCAGCAAAATATCTCTCATATCCGTTTTAATAATCCGTTTCGTCCGGAAGCACCCGCTTCGTCGTGGCCTCGACTTCGACATCATAGCAGGCAAACATGCCGTCCACTTTCTTTGCGTCCATCTTCGGCGAAATAAAGGAGACGATCGGCACGATGACGAGTCCGCCAAGCATAGCGATTGCGCCCGCCTGGATGGGGTTGAACCATGCGGTAAACAGATTGATGACCGTCAAACCTACGCCGAATACAAAGGATGCCCAGCAAGCCGCCCGCGTTACGCCCTTCCAATACAGGCCATACAGGAACGGAGCCAGAAAAGCGCCCGCCAGAGCGCCCCATGAAATACCCATGAGCTGCGCAATGAACGTCGGAGGATTCATGGCGATCACGACGGAAATAACGATAAAGAATACGACCAAAGCGCGAAGCCAGAGGAGCTGCTTCTTTTCGTTCATATCCTTGATAATCGTCCCTTTCAGGAAATCCAGAGTCAGCGTGGAACTTGATGTCAGGACAAGCGATGAGAGCGTCGACATGGAAGCGCTCATGATAAGGACAATCAGGATGCCCATCAGGACGTCCGGCAGGTTCTCGAGAAGGGCTGGCATGACATGGTCATACATCATGCTGACCGTCCCATCGGCCGCTACATTTGAAACTTTCGAGACATCCACAAGGCGTCCAAAGCCGCCGAGGAAGTAGGATCCGCCCGCAATGACGACTGCGAAAAACGTTGATACGATTGTTCCGGTCGCTACCGCTTTCTCGCTCTTGATAGCATAGAACTTCTGTACCATCTGCGGAAGACCCCAGGTGCCGAGAGATGTCAGAATAATGACGTAGACAAGCCCCACCGGATCCGGTCCGAAGAAGGATGCAAATGCGCCCTGCTGTCCCATCGTCACCGGGTTATCGCTGGGAATCTCGGAAATCTTCCTTACCGCTTCCATAAATCCCCCATGCCCGTTCAGAACCGCGCCAATGACGCAGCAAATGCCGATCAGCATGATGATGCCCTGCACAAAGTCGTTGTAAACGGTTGCCGTGTAGCCTCCCATGAGGACGTACACGCACGTGAGAGCCGCCATCATCAGGACGCAGTAGATATACGGAACGCCGAATGCCATCTCAAACATATTGGAAAGCCCGTTATAGACGGACGCCGTGTACGGAATCAGGAACACGAAGATGATGGCCGAGGCAACGATTTTCAGAGTGGAAGAGTCGTATCTGGACTCAAAGAAAGCCGGCATGGTGGCCGAGTTCAGGTGCTTCGTCATGACCCTGGTCCTCCTTCCGAGAATGACCCAGGCAAGAAGCGACCCGATCAGGGCGTTTCCGATACCGATCCAGGTGGATGCGAGTCCGTACCTCCAGCCGAACTGCCCGGCATAACCGACGAACACGACGGCCGAGAAATAGGAGGTTCCGAATGCAAATGCCGAGATCCAGGGACCCACGGATCTCCCGCCCAAAACATATCCTTCCACCGTCCTCGCCTGGTGCCTGGAGTACCAGCCGATGGCGAGCATCATTCCAAAGAAAACAATCAGCAGACAAACCTTTAAAACCATAAGAAAACCCTCCCATTTATCCGCAAAGCGGACGTTTATTTATTCACAGGGTTAAAGTGTAACGCTTTAAAGCTTAAAAGTCAAGTGAAAATTTCGAACCTGCGTGGCCGGTTTCGGCCCATGAGGACGGTCCTTTGGGTCAAAATTTCGGCCCGCGGGGACGGTCC
>JAUMWM010000164.1:5797-6074 GCA_030529705.1 Lachnospiraceae bacterium | reverse complement strand
GCTCTATTTTTCCCCCCAAACTGGCCCGGACCCCCCGGGCCGAACCACAACTGGCCGAAAACTCTAGCCTGTCATTCTGAGCGTAGCGAAGAATCTTTCACCTCATGCGTATGTTTTACGTAAAGATCCTTCGCTTCGCTCAGGATGACGCAATGTCAAGCAAAACCATATTTGACCCTAGGTCTTCGGCCCGCGGGGACCGGGCGGGTTTGGTGGAATTTTTTGGTCCCCAAAGGACCCGCCCCCCGGGCGGGGAAGACAGAACCGCCCCCAAAAA
>JAUMWM010000164.1:0-5787 GCA_030529705.1 Lachnospiraceae bacterium | reverse complement strand
GGACCGTCCCCGCGGGCCGAAGACCGAAGCCCAAGCGTCCAGCCCCCGAACCTCTCACAGCGCCAAAAACCCGATCATGCACGCAATTATCGTGATGATCGTAAATATGGCGACCACCCTGGTCTCCGACCAGCCGCCGAGCTCGAAATGGTGGTGGATCGGAGCCATTCTGAATATCCTCTTCCCATGCGTCATTTTAAAATATCCGACCTGCATCATAACGGAAATGACCTCTGCCAGATATATGATGCCGACAAGGATAATGTATATCGGCATCTGGAGCACGTAAGCCATGCCGATCACGAAGCCGCCGAGAGCCAGCGAGCCGGTGTCCCCCATAAAAATCTTTGCCGGGTGCGCATTGTAAACAAGGAAGCCCAACAGAGCCCCGCCCGTACACGATGCAATGGGAGCCGCCTGAACCTTTAGGATCACGGCGCAGATCGTGAAGAAAGCCGCGACCACCGCCGTGACGGAGCTGGCCAGCCCGTCCACGCCATCGGTAAAATTCACTCCGTTGACCGTCCCCGCAATGGCAAATACCATAAGCGGATAAGTTAAAATCCCAATGTCCAGCTCCTTCCCGCCCGAAAACGGAATCCGAAGCGTCAGAGGGATATCCGTGAAATGCTTCATATATAATATGAACACGACTATGATCATAATCTCAAGGAGCATCTTCTGCCATGCGTAAAGCCCGTCCGACTCTTTCTTCACGACCTTGAGATAATCGTCAAGAAATCCCAGGACGCCATAAGCAATCGTCAGAAATAGAACCGGGCCGATCAACGGATAGCTCCTGATATAGATTAGGCCGGTGACCGTGATTGCCAGCAGAAACATGACGCCTCCCATCGTGGGAGTCCCGGCTTTTTTCAAATGAGCCTGGACGCCAAGTGTCCGCTCCGTCTGTCCGAATTTCAATCTGGTGAGGAAAGGGATCACGAAGGGTCCTGCCGCCCAGGTAATCCCAAATGCTATAAAGAAAGGCACTATCGCCGATGCATCAACCATTTTCCTTATCCCTCCGTCATACCGGCTTCTTCATTTGTGTAACCGTCTGTTTCTTGATTATTACCGCCGGCGACATTTGCAGCATCCTCGTTCCCCTGGACCTCCGGAACGTTCGTGTCCGCCGTGGTGTCCGTGGTGACCTCCGTCTCGGACGTGTTGTCCAGACCGGACCTTAGAATCGCCGAATCCGCCTTAAGTATTTCATCCTGATAGATATTCATATAGGGAAGGACATCCGCCAGGATGTCTCTCGCCATCCACTGGGCAAATCTGCTGTCCGCCTGCTCCGACACATTCGGCTCGTCAATCACCACATAGATGAGCACTTTCGGGTCGTCATAGGGGGCAAATCCCACGAACGAAACCAGGTATTTGCCGTCAGCGCGCGGAATTTTCTGCGCCGTGCCCGTCTTGCCGCCCATGGAATACCCGTTCACTTTCGCATACTCGGCCGTCCCGTAATCAACGGCGGCCCTCATATACATTTTGAGCTTCTGGGAATTGTCCGCCGAAATCGTCTGCGACGTCAGTACCTTGTTATAGACTTTCTTGGTCGCCCCGCTGCTGTCCATGATCCTGCCCACGACGCGCGGCCTGTAATAAAACCCTCCGTTCACGATCGATGCAATTGCGGCGGCTTCCTGGATCATGGTGCACTCGAATCCCTGGCCAAATGAAGACGTTGCCAGATCGACCGATCCCATCGTGTCCGCAGTATAGAGGATACCGGCGGCCTCGCCGGGCAAATCTATCCCCGTCCGGGACCCGAAATTGAATAAGGACTCGTAGCGGCAGAAAGTCTCAACGCCCATCCGGCTCGCAATATTCATCATCCCGTCATTGCACGAAAACGCTATCACGTCCTGCAAATTCAGCTCGCCGTGCCCGCTCTCGTCCGCGCACTTGATGCGCGTTCCGGAAACGATTTCGCCGCCATCGCACAGAAACGTCTCATTTCCGTTCAGGACGCCGCTCTCAAGCGCGGCGCTGACCGTTACTGGCTTGAAAGTGGAGCCTGGCTCAAAAAGATCCGATGTACAATAATTCCTCCAGAGCTTCTCCAAGGTTTCGGCTTTCTGGCTGTCGCTCATCGCCGCCAGCTCCTGCTCCCCGACAAAGGAAGACAAGTTCCGTGGCTCGTTCAAATCATACGGATCGGAACTAGCCATGCCGAGGATGGTCCCGCTGTTCGGGTCCATGACGATAACGCCCACGTTCTCCGCGCCTTTTCCGATATTGTAAGGCCCGTCTTTGTACAGGTCGTTGAACCATGCGATTTCTTTTTCAATGAATTGCTGAATATTGATGTCGATAGTTGAGACCACCGTGTCGCCGTCAATCGGGTCGATGATCGTCTGCTGGAGGTCTTTTCCCGACCCTTCTTCCCAATATCCGAACTTCCGTCCATTCACGCCGTTCAAGGTATTGTTATAGTAGCCTTCTATCCCCCAGTCAGCATTAATCCCATCGTAAGTGAACCCGATCACGTCGCAGGCAAGAGAACCCAGCGGGTATTTTCTGACATATTCCTCTTCGAACCAGATTCCCTTAACGTTTTTCCGCTTGTCCTTTTCCTCATCGGACAGGGATTCTCCCTCCGATTCGCCGCTGCCATCCGCTATAGATTCCGCGCCGCTCCTATCCGCAATGGAACTTGCTCCGCTGCCATCTGCCACAGAACCTGCACCGCTCCCATCAGAGGCAGACGGGCTGTCCGTTGTCATGCCGTTCTCGGCCATCGCCTCCCCCGCCACGGATTCATCGGCAGGGCTGCCCGCATCTTCGGAGGTCGAATCATCATTTGCCGAAGAGTCATCGCTGCCCGCATTTATATAGTCGTAAAATGCCTGCCGCTCCTCTATGCTGATGTTCTTCTTCACGACCTGGTATTGGGAATTGCGCGTGCGCTCATTTGCAATGATGGCGTGCATCTCGGCTGCATCAAGCCCGAACACGTTCACCAGCGCGTCCACGGTCGGGCTTGCATAGGCATCCGCCGAATTGACGACCTTGCAGTCCAGAATCACGTTATACGTTCTTTCGGATGCGGCCAGGACCGTGCCGTTGGCATCCGTGATGTTGCCCCGCTTGAACGGGAGCACGGTGGACGAGTAGCTGCTCTGCGACTGGGCCAGCACCTGTTTCGTATACTTGTCACCGCTCACGGCATTTATATAGGTAATTCTAATCAGTAGACAAATTAAAGCCAGCACGACCAACAAAAACAGTCCTGCCAGCTTTTTCCTCATTGTGACATTTGTTTTCCCGTAGGGGTTTGCCCTTTTCCTACGGTTCTTTTTCTTATTCAAATCGTCCGTTACTCTCCTGCCAGGTTATTCGCGGCTATATCAATGCGTCAGATTTCGACACATTCTCCTACAGTTCTCCATCGCCTTGCCATACACCCAAGTCGTCCTGACATCTCGCTCCTGTCATCCTGAGCGCAGCGAAGGATCTTTCATTCGCACCCATGCTCAGGCATGAAAAATCTTTCGGAAGCCCTCAGGGTGACGCATGATTCTTTATCAAAAAACGATGGGACAGGCAAATGAATGGTAATCTCTCCTCTCAGGAAACATCCCTGTACTGCTCGACGTAGCCATTATCTTCGCCATTATACCATATAACCTGGTCTTCTGTCGCATATTTCATGCCAAATTTATTCATCGCCACTTCTCTGATATGGTTCATGTCCACGCTGTTCTCGATGGATTCAAGAAGGGCATCGTTTTCTTCCCTGGCAGCTTTAAGGTCAACCCTCAGTTCCTGATTAATCTTGTTCTGCTCCGTGATCGTCTCTTTCAGCCTGAGATACCTTATGCACATAAGCACTGTCACGATGCACATGATCCCGAGGAAGAGGACGTATCCCCTGCTGAGGAGGTCCGTCCTTTTGCGGGCTGCCGCCCTTTTTCTCTTCTTCCGTCTGTCAGCATAACCGACAGATCCCATGTCCGGCATCATTTGGACAGTCTCAATATCGTTCTTGTTATTCTCGGTGATTCTCGCCATGTTATCACCTCTTTCTCATGTCATTCTGAGCGCCAGCGAAGAATCTTTATCCTACTATTATCCTCTCGAATACTCTCAGTTTCGCGCTCTTTGCTCTGGAATTATTCTCTATCTCATCCGCACTCGGAAGGATTGGCTTCCTCGTCACCACCCGCCCCATCGGCACATTGCCGCACACGCACACCGGAAAATTCGGCGGGCAAGTGCACGGATTCTCGTTTTTCCTGAAAACGGACTTTACGATTCGGTCTTCCAAAGAATGGAATGTTATCACGCAAATTCTGCCGCCGTTATTCAGCAGCGAAATCATACCATCCAGGCTGTCGGATAGAGCTGCAAGCTCCCCATTGAGCTCTATCCTAAGCGCCTGAAAGGTTCTCTTTGCAGGGTGTCCTCCTGTTTTTTGCAGCTTCATGGGAATAGAGGCACGCACAATCGAGGCAAGCTCCCCAGTCGTCTCGATTCTTTTCTTTTCCCGTTCCGCCACGATATGCTTTGCTATGTTTGCTGCGAATTTTTCCTCTCCATAATCCCGCAATATTCGATAAAGTTCTTTCTGGCTTGCCCCGTTCACGATATCTGCCGCCGTCCTCGCCTCCCTGCGATCCATGCGCATGTCAAGCGGGGCATCCGCCATATAGGAAAATCCGCGTTCTGCCGTATCCAGTTGGTAAGAAGAAACGCCCAAATCTAATACGATGCCGTCACATGAAGCCACTCCCATGTTCCTCAGTATGTCAGGCATCTCGCTGTAATTTCCGCGCACGATATGTACGCGTCCATCTTCCGCCGCGCGCAGTCGCTCCCCGGCTGCGGAAATTGCGGCATCGTCACGATCGATTCCAATTAACGTTCCGGTGGAAGACAAGTGTTTCAAAATCTCAGCGGAATGTCCGCCTCCGCCCAGCGTCCCGTCCACATAGACTCCGTTCGGACGGATCAGCAGATTTTCTACCGTCTCATTAAGAAGCACTGATGTATGCCGAAACTCCATTACGCTTATCCTTTCTTGGAGCCATGCTCCTAAAGCAGCTTCCGCTCCCATGAATGTCCTGCCACACCCCTTCCGACCATATACATGGTCAATGCGGCATTTGCATCATCAAGGAACTCCGCAAAGTTGCATCCGATAAACGAATGCACTCATCCGCGCGCTGCATTTGCATTCTGAATGCCCGATATCTCCCGCTTGACATTTCAGAATACGGTTACAGCGTAAATCCGAGCTCATATGCTTCATCAGCCATCTCTTCGTTGCTGCCGTAGATGCTCTCCTTGGCGTACCGTTCCGGATCCCATACTTCAAAGTAATCATCCATTCCTACGATGACGACTTCTTTCGCAAGCCCGGCCTTTTCCCTCTGTTCCTTAGAGATAAGGATTCTCCCCTGAGGGTCCAGCTCGGTCTCCCTGGTATTGGACAGAATGTACCGCTTCATGCGCATCCTCTTCCTGTCGGTGCTGCTGATGCCGGTGAGGCCTTTCGTGTGTTCCCGGAAAGTGGACTTCGGATAGATGGACAGGCAGTCGGAGAAGGCTGTCAGAACGCACAGTTCTTCCCCTGAAATCACGTCCCTGTATCTGGACGGGATCATCAGCCGGCCTTTCGCATCTATAGCGTGTCTGTACTCTCCATCGAACATGAAATTCTCCCACTTTTAGAGATTTTTCTCCCACAATCTACCACTCAATGACATTTTACACGTATTGCCGGCAAAAATCAACCCCCTAAGCGACTTCGGCCCGCGGGGACGGTCCTTT
>JAUMWM010000163.1 GCA_030529705.1 Lachnospiraceae bacterium | reverse complement strand
TCCTGAGCGTAGCGAAGGATCTTTTACCATCTACAGCGGCTTTATGTAAAAGATCCTTCGCTTGCGCTCAGGATGACGCCCAATATACTATGGGTACAGAAGATTTTGGTGTGGAATCGTAAACAAGTATTATGTTTAAGATCCTTCGCTTACGCTCAGGAGACAAGGATTTAGGAGGCATTATGGATGAATATATAACTCTGGCCCACGGCTCAGGCGGAAGAAAGACCTCGGAGCTGATCGGCAACATGTTTAAGAAATATTTTGCAAATGAATTCCTCACCGCCGATGATGCAGCGGTCCTCCCGGCGCCGGCCGGGAAAATCGCGATGTCTACGGATGGATTTATCGTCTCTCCATTTGAATTTCCGGGCGGCAATGTCGGGAAGCTTAGCATCTGCGGGACGGTGAACGACCTCGCATGCATGGGGGCGAAGCCGCTTTACCTCACGTGCGCATTTGTCATAGAGGAAGGCTTCCCGACGGCCAAACTTGAAGCGATTGTCCGGGCTATGGCGGATACGGCCAAGGAAGCGGGAATCCGCATCGTGGCGGGAGATACGAAAGTCGCCGGCAAGGGTCAGGTGGACGGGATTTTCATCACGACGACCGGGGTCGGCCAGATTTTGGAAGGCGTGGAAACATCAGGGGCAAATGCCAAGCCGGGCGATAAGATCATTGTGACCGGCGATATCGGCCGCCACGGCACGACGATTCTTCTTGCCCGGGATGAATATGGCATTGAGGCAAATGTCACCAGCGACTGCGCACCATTATGGGGGACGGTGGAGTCGATGCTGGGGGTTACGAAGGAACTGCATGTAATCCGCGATGCGACGCGGGGCGGCGTCGGAACGGTTCTCTATGAGATTGCGGAGGAGAGCCATGTCGGGATCTGTCTTGACAGGAGTGCGGTTCCCGTGCAGGACGCGGTCTCCGGCGTGTGCGGCATGCTCGGTCTGGAGCCGCTTTATCTGGCCTGCGAGGGAAGGCTGGTTGTTTTTGCGCCGGCGGAGACCGCCGAAGAACTGGTCCGGGTCCTCAGAGAAGGAAAGTATTCGGGGGAAGCTGCTGTGATTGGCGAAGTCACGGATGAAATGCAGGGTCGTGTCAGGGTCCGGACGGCGATAGGGTCGGAGACGCTCCTTCCGCCGCCGGGCGGGGAACTCCTTCCGAGAATTTGCTGAGTATCTATCTGCTACAATTACTCAGCAGACAGATAAACGCCTGTCATCCTGAGCGCAGCGAAGGATCCTTTACCGTTTTTAGTGGCTTTATGTGTAAAAGATCCCTTGCTTGCGCTTAGGCACTTATATTTTTTTCTGCGCAAAATGGCAAAAGATGTGCGCGATATTCTGCTTTATGCAGGTTAGGATGACAAGTTTAAAATCAGTATGGCGCAGATTAACAGAGTAGATGGGTGAACTGTTCCTTTTGTAACGAAAAGTTAAAGAAAATGTAGTCTTCATGACATTTACTTTTTGCCTCTGAACTGGTAACATCGTTTGAGTTGTAGTATAGATTTGACGGTGGGGAGTAGATGAACGCTCATAAGCTATAAGGGGAGGAAGATTGTTGATGGGTGAAGATTTGTTTTTTGTGATTTTTCGGTCGGTCAGGAGGAACAAACTGATATCCGGAATCCTGTTCGCGGTACTGGGAATTACGTTTCTTGTATCGCCATTTGCATCAATGGTGACAGTGAGCAGGCTGCTAGGATGGGCATTGCTTCTGGGAGGGGGATTTCAGATATTTGCCGCTGTTTCCGGAACTCCCGGGATGTGGATGCACAATCCGTATTTTTATATAGGCATTTTGCTTGCCATCCTCGGAATTATCGTAATCAGGGATCCGTATACGCTTCTCAACTGGTTCAATATTATTTTTGGCGTGATTATTGTGACAAGCAGCGTGACGAGCCTGATTCATGCCGAACAGATGCGGAAATATACGGATGGCGCAACCGGCGTATGGAAGCTGCTGCCGATTCTGGGAATTGTTTTGGGGGTGCTTGTCATATTGAATCCGTTCGGGACGATTTCCCTGTTCAGCCGGGTGATCGGGTGCGTCCTGCTGTATGAGGCATTTGTGCATTTCGGGAATTTTTATGATATGAACAGCATCATGCAATGATGGATAAAAGATTCTTCGCTGTGCTCAGAATGACATGGGGGAAGAATAACAGCTGAACAGAAATCGCTCCTGCGATTTAAAATCCGCTGATGAAGATTTTCTCTTGACGAGGACCTGCGCCTGTGCTACATTAAGTAAGCGACAAGTAACAGGTCCTTTTTTTTTGCTCTCGCTTTTGGAAATGCCGTTATGTCGCATGCCAAGGCGGGGGAATCAATGAAGGCAGCAAGATTATCATTGGAGGTGAAAAACCGTGCGTACAAGGATAACTTTAGCGTGCACAGAATGCAAGCAGCGAAACTACAACACGAAGAAGGATAAGAAAGAACATCCGGAAAGACTCGAGACGAAGAAATACTGCAGATTCTGCCGCAAACACACGCTCCACAAAGAGACGAAGTAATACGGAGGACGGGCAGTTTATATGGCAGAGAAAACAAAAGACCCTGTTAAGGCTAGGAAAGAAAAAAAGAAAAGCTTTTTTAAGGGCGTAAGGCAGGAATGGAAAAAAATCGTCTGGCCGACACGGGATGATTTGACCAGGCAGACGGCGCTCGTCGTTGTCATCTCCCTTGTGATGGGAACGATCATCACGTTGTTTGACAATGCGGCCCTCCAGTTAGTAAACTGGCTGATGTCGATCTGAAGGCCTGTTGGTTTGGGAAAGCTTTTTTTCTAAAAGGATTCTTACAAAATTGTCTGCGAAGAGTCTTTCAATACCGCCTGTGGAAATGGATTTCATGGCCGCAAGCATGACATGAAAAAGGCTTTCGAATCTGAGATGGAAAATGCAAAAGCATACAGTCAAATAAGAGGTGGCAGATGTCAGAAGCGAACTGGTATGTAGTACATACATATTCGGGATATGAGAACAAAGTCAAGGCCAATATCGAGAAGACGATCGAAAACAGGCACCTCGAGGAGGAAATCCTCGAAGTGAAGGTCCCTATGCAGAACGTCCAGGAGACGAAGAACGGCGTCACGAAGCAGACGCAGAAGAAGCTGTTCCCCGGTTACGTGCTCGTCCACATGGTCATGAATGACGACACTTGGTACGTTGTTCGGAACACCCGCGGCGTTACGGGCTTCGTTGGACCGGGAAGCAAGCCGGTCATGCTGGAGCCGTCAGAGCTCAAGGCGCTGGGAATCGGGGGCGGCAAGACGGAGGAAGCTCCGAAGCCGAAGATTATCGTTGATATTGAAAAAGGAGATATGGTGGTCGTGGTGGCCGGACCGTGGGAAGGAACGGATGGTCCTGTCATCAGCGTGAATACCCAGAAACAGTCCGTCACGATCAACGTTGACATTTTCGGACGCGCGACCCCTGTAGAGATCGGATTTGCAGATGTAAAGAAGAAGTAAATCATGGTCCGAAAAGGATCATGAAAGTGGAAGGGCGAATGGCCCGATGTTTACCACAAAGGAGGAACTAAATCATGGCAAAGAAAATTACAGGCTATATCAAGCTTCAGATTCAGGCTGGCAAGGCAACCCCGGCTCCGCCGGTAGGTCCCGCTCTCGGCCAGCACGGCGTGAACATCATGGATTTCACCAAGCAGTTCAACGCCCGCACGGCCGCTATGGGCGACTACATCATCCCGGTCGTCATCACGGTCTATGCAGATAGAAGCTTTACCTTTATTACAAAGACTCCGCCGGCTCCAGTCCTCATTAAGAAGGCTCTCGGTCTTGCGTCCGGTTCCGGAGAACCGAACAAGAAGAAAGTCGGAACACTTACAAAAGCCCAGTTGCAGGAAATCGCCGAGAAGAAGATGCCTGACCTGAATGCCGCAAGCCTTGAGGCCGCTATGAGCATCATCGCCGGCACGGCAAGAAGCATGGGCGTCACGGTGGCTGAAGACTGACAGATAGTGGAAGGGAAAAACCCGATATTACCACAAGGAGGAATAAGAAATGAAACATGGCAAGAAATATGCTGAAGCATTGAAAGTTTATGATCGCCAGAACCTCTATGACATGAGCGAGGCATGCGCAGTCGTAAAGAAAACTGCCCTGGCTAAATTCGATGAGACGATTGAAGCGCACATCCGCACGGGCTGCGATGGCCGTCATGCTGACCAGCAGGTCCGCGGCGCCGTTGTCCTCCCGCACGGAACGGGCAAGACGGTCCGGGTGCTTGTATTTGCAAAGAGTGCAAAGGCTGACGAGGCAAGGGAAGCCGGCGCTGACTATGTCGGCGAGATGGAGCTTGTCCAGAAGATCCAGAAAGAGAACTGGTTCGATTTCGATGTCGTCGTCGCAACTCCCGATATGATGGGCGTTGTCGGCCGTCTCGGCCGAATCTTAGGTCCGAAGGGCCTTATGCCGAACCCGAAGGCCGGTACGGTCACGATGGATGTTGCGAAAGCCGTCAAGGACATCAAAGCTGGTAAGATTGAGTACCGTCTTGACAAGAGCAACATCATCCACTGCCCGATCGGCAAGGCATCCTTCACGGACGAGATGCTTTACGAGAACCTGAAGACTCTGGTAGACCAGCTCGTAAAGGTCCGCCCGAGCACGGTCAAGGGCCAGTACTTGAAGTCCATCACGGTTTCCGCCACGATGGGCCCGGGCGTCAAGGTCAACACGGCCAGGACGTGATGAAAGAAACTGCTTGACAGCAGATAAGAATACATGCTAATATTGCAGAGCATCAAGCCGAAGACAGCAGGTGTCCTTATGGGACGTAAGCGCAGCCGCCTGCCGAGGATTTGATTTCTTTACTGAGATCGTTATGAATCCCCATGTCTATCGGCATGGGGTTTTTTCTTGGGATTCGTTCATAATTGATTTATAGTCGAATCCTTAGAGGCTGCCACAAGGTGAATATGTCAGTTTTGTGGCAGTTCCCGGCTTCCTATCGGATCTGATGCATGAATATTCGAAGAAGGAGGAACCAAAGGAACATGGCTAAAGTAGAACTGAAGCAGCCGATCATCAATGAGATTTCCGGAAATCTCGAAGGCGCAAAAACGGCGCTGCTTGTTCAGTATCTCGGACTTACCGTAGAGCAGGATACGGCTCTTCGTAAGGAGCTTCGCGAGGCCGGCGTTATCTACAAGGTGTACAAGAACACGTTGATGAAGCGCGCATTCGACGGCACGGAGTTCGATGCCCTTGACAAGCATCTGGAAGGCCCGAACGCAATCGCTATTTCCAAGGATGACCCGGTAGCTCCGGCAAGGATTCTTGCGAAGTATGCAAAGCAGTACAAGGTTTTCAACATGGTGGCGGGCGTCGTCGAAGGAACTTACTACGATGACAAGCAGCTTGCTGATCTTGCAAATGTCCCGTCAAGAGAAGTACTTCTTGGCAGGCTGTTCGGGAGCATGCAGTCCCCGATTGCAAATTTCGCCCGCGTTATCAAGCAGATCGCCGAGCCGGATGCACCGGCAGAGGAAGCTCCGGCAGCGGAATAAGCTGCGGACAGATGTTCCGGATCAGTATGGTACGAAGGCGTACGGAATACGTCGAATGGGATCAGGCATTGCGGTTCTTGCGGTATATGCTTGAGGACATAACCCGGGACGAAAGCGGTCATATGAGAGCTGCCGCATAGGCGGCATACGAATTACTTAATAAATAATAATGGAGGAAATTACAATGGCTAAATTAACCACTGAGGAATTTATTGCAGCTATCAAAGAGCTTACAGTCCTTGAACTGAACGAGCTTGTCAAGGCTTGTGAAGAAGAGTTCGGCGTTTCCGCAGCAGCGGGCGTTGTCGTTGCAGCCGGCCCGGCAGCAGATGCTCCGGAAGAAGAAGAGAAGACCGAGTTCGATGTCGAGCTTACAGAGATCGGCGCTTCCAAGGTTAAGGTTATCAAGGTTGTCCGTGCCGCTACAGGTCTCGGCCTGAAGGAAGCTAAGGACCTTGTTGACGCTGCTCCGAAGGTTGTCAAAGAGGCAATCAGCAAGGAAGAGGCTGAGGCTCTCAAGAAGGATCTTGAGGAAGCCGGCGCTAAGGTT
>JAUMWM010000162.1:3970-6128 GCA_030529705.1 Lachnospiraceae bacterium | reverse complement strand
CAGTTGGAAATTTTTTGACCCAAAAGGACCGTCCCCGCGGGCTGAAGTCTTTCGTATGTCAAGCTTGACATATAGTGTCTAACACACTATAATTAGTTTGCGTTAAATAATAATTCAGGTTAACTGATTACTATGTTTAATGTGTGACAACTGGTAACAGATAATACGCGGTTACCTGTATGCTGGGGAGTGTACTTGTCATATAGAAGGGGAGAAAATGGGAAGAGAGTCTGTGGAAAGTTCTCTGATAATGGAGATGCGAAGGGGGACGATTGTCCTCGTCGTTCTGTATTGTCTCGACGAGCCTGTATACGGATACAGCCTGGTAGAAGAACTGGCGCGAAAGGGAGTGCCGGTGGAGGCCAATACCCTGTATCCGCTGCTAAGGCGGCTCTCTTCCCAGGGACTCCTCGACAATAGGTGGGATACCAGCAATTCCAAACCCCGAAAATACTATGTGATTACCGAGAAGGGACGGGAACTGAGGGAGAAGCTAAGAGAACAATGGAACGTATTGTCTGAGGCTGTATTTGGAATCGTTGGGGGGAGTAAGTAAGATGGTAAGCAGGATTATTGACAGATATGTGGACGAGGTGACGCAGCAGCTTCCAATCGGAGTCAGAAAAGCGGCTGAGCGCAGCCTTAAAGATGTAATATATGAGAAACTGGATGACTATACGGACGGACAGAGGGCCGTGACCAGGGACGTACGGGCCGTTCTCCGGGAAATGGGCACTCCTGACGAGCTGGCAGATGCATACTATAAGGAAATCGCGAGGCGAAAAAAGAACAAAAAGAGAGATGCCGCCCAGAATCTTGAAGAGGCATCGAGCGTTGTTCTGGGGGTGTCCGTCATGCTTGTCGTCCTCGGCCTTATCCTTCTGGCTTGCGGCGTGACGAGCAATGTATTTCCCATTCTTCTCGGGGCAGTGATGGCTTTGTCGGTCATGCTGTCAAAAACATTCGGTTCGACGATTAAGAGCATTGACACGACCCGTCGGAAGATGCGGGAGAGCAAGGCGGGGTATGGAGACGAAGAGGATTTCTTTTGAGAGGGATTTTTGATAAGGTTTCCATCCCCAAATCCGACAAACGGTCTTGACAAAGGAAAAATACGTGAGAAAATATAGTCCGCAGATGTATGGAAATGGGCACTTTGCATTCAGGCAATCCGTGCCATTTGTCATGAGCATCTGCGGATATTATTTGTTAGGATTCGAACCTGCCTTTGGAAAGGAGTTTTATTATGTCAGATAATACAGTGAAAATTGCGCTGATTACAGGATATCTCGGCGCAGGAAAGACAACGCTGCTGAACCATATTCTGAGTAATGACGAAGGGATTCGCGCCGCCGTCATCGTCAATGACATCGGCGAGGTGAATGTTGATGCGGATCTGATTGAAAGAGGCGGCATCGTTACGCAGGAGAACAGCAACCTTGTTCCTCTTACGAACGGATGCATTTGCTGCACGCTGAGGAATGACTTGGCCGCGCAGCTGAGGGAGCTTGCCGAGACAGAGAAATACGACTATATCATTATTGAAGCTTCGGGAATTTGCGAGCCGATACCGATCGCGCAGACGATTGCGGACATCTGCGAGGAGAGCACGGAGGACGGCCTCCCGATGGAGCTTGACAATATTATTGCGGTGGTCGACTGCGCGCGCATGCATGACGAGTTTGAAGACGGGCGCAGCCTGCTTAAGGACACGTATGAGGAAGAGGATATTGAGAATCTTCTGATCCAGCAGCTGGAGTTCTGCAATACCGTCCTTATGAACAAGGTTGACACGGTGGATGCCTACCAGCTGGGCGAACTCAAGGCGATTATCCGGAGTCTTCAGACAAATGCCGTCATCATCGAAGCAAATTACGCCAAGGTTGCCATAGCGGATGTCCTGAATACGGGACGGTTCGATCTGGAGAAATCGATGGAGTCCGCGGGATGGATCGAGGCGATCCAGCACTCCGATGAGGAGGAAGAGGACGAAGACCATGATGATGGCGAGCATGACCACCATCATCACGAAGATGAAGACGAACATAAGCATCATCATCACGAGGATGAAGATGACGTAGACGAGCTTGGGCACCATCATCTTGACGATGAAGTCGAGCTTGCACAGGTGCTCGAGGAAATCCTGGGAACCCGGCCA
>JAUMWM010000162.1:0-3960 GCA_030529705.1 Lachnospiraceae bacterium | reverse complement strand
CATCATCATGACGAAGACGATGATGGCCATGAAGGGGATGGAAAACGTCATAAGGGCGGTCATCATCACCACCATCATCATCACCATCACAACGCAGATGCGTCTTATCAGGTTGAAGAATATGGCATAGGGTCATTTGTCTATTTCAGACGCCGCCCATTTGACCGAGACAAGATTATTGCCCTCGCCGAGAAGTGGCCCAGGGCGATCATCCGCTGCAAAGGAATGATCTGGTATAAGGAAGAGCCGGATATGTCCTACATCTTCGAGCAGGCCGGCCATATGATCCAGGAGATGCAGAGCGGGAGGTTCCTCGCATCGGCCGACCAGGCATCTATCGATAGGGTGCTATCGAAGTATCCGCAGGTTCGCAAGATGTGGGATCCGGTCTACGGCGACCGTATGCAGAAGCTTGTGTTTATCGGCCAGAACATGGACCGCAAGGAGATCGAGGCTCAACTGGATGCCTGCCTCGTAGATTAAGGCTAAATCCAAAGCCGTGTTAATCTGAACATAAGAGAAGGATCTTACTTTCGGGCATTTGCCGGAGAATAAGATCCTTCGTTTGGATTTATAGGGCATCCCGTCTTCTTCGGACGGACGCTAGTTCAGCATTTCATAAGTTTTGTTTTATTACAACACCAATCTGTTTCGCCATTGCTTCGTTGTCATCGGTTGGCAATGCTTTGGAGATATATCAAGCCGTAGCAAGCTCGTCAATACGCTCGGCTATTATGGAAGCCACCTCCGATGGCTGAAGATGCAGGACGTAGCCGATTTCCCCGAAGAGGATTCGTTCGGCCTCCTTGGAAATACGCTCGTCGGCGCTGTGAAACTTCTTGCCGATGCGGATTTTCTCCGCATGCTTTTCGCGAAGGGTGCGAATCAGGCACATCATTTCGTGATGGTCGCATCTTGAGACGATGGAAGTAAAGGCGGCCAGGCGTTCCTTGTCATTTTCAATCCACACGGATTCGCAATCTGGAAGGGAATCGATGAGTTCCCACACCTCGTCGCGGCTCAGGAGTCCTTTCATCTTTGAAACACCGCCGTCTGTCGGGATGTAAATTTTGGCTCCGTTGTCGTAAACCGGCACCAGAATATAATACTGACGGATACCAAGGCTGGCCAGGTCCCGCTCGATAATTCCGGTTATTTTGCATACGCCTTCGGGAATGTGCATTACAGCATCGTTTACTTCTACGTTTGTCATAATTTTTACGGCGCTCCGGATATTTGCGCCCCTCTCCGGATCAGATTAATGTTTCACGGTAATAGTTTAACATAAAATGCATTTTTGAGTCATGTCGGAATATTTCACGTAATTTTAATAGGAAATCGGAAAATACTGTAAAAAGTGAACAGCTAAAAATGGTTTTTTTCTGTCTGATAAAATTTTCATTGCTTTTCGCTTTGGTATCGGTTATAATAACCGAGTATGGAAACGGACGAGAAATATATGCGCGAGGCGCTCAGGCAGGCTAAGAAAGCATACGCTCTGGAAGAAGTCCCGATTGGCTGCGTGATTGTCCATGACGGAGCAATCATTGCCAGGGGATACAATCGGCGGAACACGGATAAAAGCACGCTGTCCCACGCCGAGCTGAATGCTATCCGGAAAGCAGCAAAAAAGCTGGGCGACTGGAGGATAGAGGAGTGCACGATGTATGTGACGCTGGAGCCGTGTCCGATGTGCGCAGGCGCGATTGTCCAGGCCAGGATACCCCGATGTGTAATCGGGTGTATGAATCCCAAGGCCGGATGTGCGGGTTCCGTCATGAACCTTCTCCAGACGGAGGGGTTCAACCATCAGGTCGAGCTTACGACCGGCATCCTTGAGGAGGAATGCAGCGAAATGCTCAGGCAGTTCTTCAAAGAATTGCGCGTTCGGGATGCGGAGCGGAAGAGAAGGCAGGCCGAGGGAACCGCAAACATGATTCGTTCATATGGAGAAGTATCGAAGTGGTCATAACGAGCCGCACTCGAAATGCGGTCATCGGGTAACCGGTGCATGGGTTCGAATCCCATCTTCTCCGCTTTGGGACATCGCAGGATGTCCCTTTTTCTTTCTGATTATTTTTCGGCCCATGGGGACGGTCCTTTTGGACCAAAAATTTTTGACCCAAAAGGACCGTCCCCATGGGAAAAATTAAGGAGTGCGACTAAATGCAGCATCGCTTCTTTTTTAAATGGAACAGGATATATGCGGCCGCGATGTGCGCCGTCCTCATAATGGGCAGCCTTTTGGCGGCGCCGGCCTCGGCATTTGCAGAAGAAGCGGCCGGCGAGGCGGTCGAAGCGCCTGCGGCTGAGAATGCGGAAGCCGCGCCGGCGCCTGCGGAACCCACTGCGCCCATGCGGGATCCGCTCACCAACCATCTCACAAACTGGCCCTTGATGTCGGAAATCAACGAGGATTCCGCCGTCCTGATGGATGCGGACAACGGCGCGATCCTGTATTCCCTTGACCGAGATGTCCAGAGGATACCGGCGTCCATAACGAAAATCCTGACCTGCCTCCTTGTCATAGAAAATACGCAGATGGACGAGATCGTCACCATGACGGAGGCGGGCATGTCGGAAGCCTACGCCGGCAGTTCGAACATTTCGCCGGTTCTGGGCGAGCAGTTCACGGTCGAGCAGTGCCTCTACATGCTGATGCTGAAATCTGCAAATGACGTCGCCGCCCAGCTTGCGGAATACGTCGGGGGGAGCGTGGATGCATTTGTCCAAATGATGAATGACCGCTGCGCGGCAATCGGGACGACGGGCACCCATTTCAGCAATCCGAACGGCCTTCCGGGCGACAACCACTATACGACGGCGATGGATATGGCCCTCATCATGCAGGAGTGCCTTAAAAATGATACTTTCCGGCAAATTATATCCACGCAGACCTACACGGTACCCCCCACGAACCTGACTCCCACGGAGAGGACTTACGAGAATCACTGCAAACTGATTGTCGAGTCGGACGCGGACCATTATTATCCCTACTGCATCGGGGGCAAGACGGGGTATACGGATCTTGCGTGGAGGACATTTGTCACGGCTGCGGAGAAAGACGGGCGGACGCTCATATGCGTCACGCTTCACGGCCCGGACAAATCGGATTTCACAGACCACAAGAATCTTTTCGAATATGGGTTCAATTCTTTCCATACGGATGCCTGCGAGGGCGAGGCGGAGGATGGATGGGAGCTTAGCGGCGGAGTCACGATTCCAAACGGCTTCGAGGTTTCTGCCTTGACGCGGCAGGAGACGGCTCTTGATGACGGGAGCGTCAGGATTGACTATTCCTATGAGGGGAATCCGGTCGGGCGCGTCTTGAAGACTAAAAAGCAGGAGGCGAAAGCCGCCGTGCAGCCCTCTATAGACTCGAATGCTGCATCGAATGATATTTCAAATGATATCAATGCCCCTGATGAAGCCATGGACGCTGCCTCGCAGACTATCGCGGCCTATGAGGCGAAGGCGGAAAAGAAGGGGGACCATCTTTTTGGAATCCTGATTGCCTTGCTCGTGGTTCTGATCCTCGCGCTGATTGGCGTGGGATATATGCTGTATCTGGACCGGAAGAGGCAAATGGAAGAGGAACGCAGGCGGAAAAAGCGAGAGGCGAAACGCCGGGCGCGTAATCGGACGAGAAAGAAGAGATTGCCGCGGGAGTGAATTGCATGTCATGATTTGGATTAGGGCTTGGATTGACGCAGGAGAGGGACTTTTCCCTCTCCTGCTTTTTCCCAATTAAAAGATCCTTCGCTACGCTCAGGATGACACTCTTATACGCTCAGGATGACACTCTTATAACGCTCATAATGATGCCTGATTTGTCAAAGGCACGGACGATTCCGGCGTGGAAGCGTGAACAAAAAATATCCGTGCGCCTCACTCTGAATTGGCCCCCACAGACGTAACCTCCCCAGTTAACTCAGCCCAGGCACCCTTACGACACACGAG
>JAUMWM010000161.1 GCA_030529705.1 Lachnospiraceae bacterium | reverse complement strand
TCAGGATGACAAGGATACCGTCAACCTGCAAAAAAAGCTTCCATTAACTTTTCTTTGACTCAATCGAAAATAAAAGTATGCATAGCAATGTATAGTATGCACATTTCATATGGAACGTGCAATTTGTGCATTTTGTTTAAAAATATGCTTGAAGTACAATATCTTTTGGTGTAAATTGTAAATAAGAGTTGCAGTTATCATGCATACATTAACATGCATACATGTGGCGAAACGTTATCATAAATCAGAGATATTTATTATCAGGGATGTTCCTATTTCAGATGTAAATTCATTTCAGATCTTGATGCGTTTCGTTTTTCTTTATGAGAGTACATGCGGATGTATGCTGCAACGTTTCATATCAAACACCCTATAAACCAATACTCAAAAAAGGAGGATTAAAAATGGCAAAGTATGTAATGGCGCTTGATGCGGGTACGACCAGTAACAGATGTATCCTCTTCAACGAAAAGGGCGAGATGTGCTCCGTAGCGCAGAAAGAGTTTACGCAGTTCTTCCCGCAGCCCGGCTGGGTAGAGCATGATGCAAATGAAATCTGGCAGACGCAGCTCTCCGTCGCCCGGCAGGCAATGAAGAAAGTCAACGCTAAGCCCGAAGACATCGCGGCAATCGGCATCACGAACCAGCGTGAAACGACGATCGTATGGGATAGGAAGACAGGCCAGCCCGTCTACCACGCAATCGTATGGCAGTGCCGCAGGACAGCCGACATGAAGGATGAGCTGATTGGCAAATATCCGGACATCGCCGACACGGCTTATCATAAGACGGGCCTCGTATTTGACCCGTACTTCTCCGGCACAAAGCTTCGCTGGATCCTTAACAACGTAGAAGGCGTACGCGAAAGGGCGGAAGCCGGCGAGCTCTGCTTCGGCACGGTAGACACATGGCTGATTTTCAAGCTGACCAAGGGCCGCGTATTTGCGACGGACTACTCCAATGCCTCCAGAACGCTCATGTTCAACATCAACACCTGCGACTGGGACGAAGAACTCTGCAAGCAGCTCGAAGTTCCGATGAGCATGCTGCCGGAAGCAAAGCCGTCCAGCTACATCTACGGAGAGTCCGATCCGGAATTCTTCGGCGGCCCGATTAAAATCGCCGGCGTTGCGGGCGACCAGCAGGCAGCCCTGTTCGGCCAGACCTGCTTCAAGCCTGGCATGGCAAAGAACACCTATGGTACAGGATGCTTCATGTTGATGAACATCGGCGAGAAGCCGATTTACCCGAACAACGGCCTTCTGACCACCATTGCCTGGGGCCTTGACGGCAAAGTCGAGTATGCTCTCGAGGGTTCCGTATTCGTAGCCGGCGCAGCCATCCAGTGGCTCCGCGACGAGCTTAAGATTATCGATGGGTCTCCGGATTCCGAATATTTCGCTACCCGCGTTCCGGATACAAATGGCTGCTACGTCGTCCCGGCTTTCACCGGCCTCGGCGCTCCGTACTGGGATCCGTATGCTCGCGGAGCAATCACCGGCCTTACCCGCGGCGTAAACAAATATCACCTCATCCGCGCCACGCTCGAATCCCTCGCATTCCAGACCAGCGACGTGCTGGCAGCGATGGAGGAAGGCTCCGGCGTCAAGCTTGAAGCCCTCAAGGTAGACGGCGGCGCCTGCAAGAACAACTTCCTCATGCAGTTCCAGTCCGACATCATAGGCGCTCCGGTCCACCGTCCGGTTTGCGTAGAGACGACTGCCATGGGCGCAAGCTACCTGGCCGGCCTCGCAGTAGGCTTCTGGGAAGGCAAGGAAGACGTCATCCGGAACTGGGAGATCGACAAGAAGTTCGAGCCGGCCATGGACGACGAGACAAGGGCTACCGAGCTCAAGTATTGGAAGCAGGCCGTCAACGCCACCCTCGGCTGGGCGAAGTAAATTCGCAGTCATCCTGAGCGTCAGCGAAGGAGCTTTTACAAAACAATTTATTCATGACATTAATGAGGAGGAAAAATCATGAAACCATTATTAGCTGAATTTATAGGAACACTGCTTCTTGTCCTTCTGGGCGATGGCGTATGCTGCAACGTCAGCCTTAACAAGTCCGGCATGAAGGGCGGCGGCACCGTCCACATCCTGATCGGCTGGGGCATGGCCGTCATGGTCCCCGCATTCACATTCGGTGCAATGTCCGGCGCCCACTTTAATCCTGCTGTCACAATCGGCGCTGCAATCCGCGGCGGCCTTGCCTGGAGCATGGTTCCCGGCTACATCATTGCGCAGCTTCTCGGCGGTTTTTGCGGAGCGGCAATCCTGATGGTTCTTTATGGCGACCATATCAAGGAGACAAATGATGATGCGACGATCCGCGGCTGCTTCTGCACGGGCCCGTCCATCCGCAACACGGTACCGAACTTCCTTTCCGAGTTCGTTGCAACGTTCGTCCTCGTATTCACGCTCGCTTCTCTTCCGGCTGAGGCCGGCGCTTCCGGCGTTGTATGGGTACTCGTATACGGCGTCATCGTCGCTTGCGGCGCATCCTTCGGCGGACTGACAGGCTATGCTATGAACATGGCAAGAGATTCTGCCCCGCGTCTGGCATACCAGCTCCTGGCTCCGAACAAGGGCAAGAAGGATCCGGATTGGGCATACGGCTGGATTCCGGCAGTCGCTCCTATTTGCGGCGGCATCGTAGCTTCCCTGCTTTGGATGGCTGTATTTGCATAATATCGTAACTGCCCAGTAGTTGAATGAATTCAGGGAATCGGCCACGGCCCCTATGTGTCACGCCGATTCCCTTTTCGCACGAAAGAGCGACCCGCTGTGCGAAAGAATCTGTAGACATAGGCACCTGCACAAAAAATAAAGGAAAAGACAATGTATGACATAATTATTATCGGCGCCGGCGTAACAGGCAGCGCCGTTGCCAGAGAACTCTCCAGGTACAATGCCAGTATCTGCGTTCTCGAAAAATGCGAAGATGTCTGCGCGGGAACTTCCAAGGCGAATTCCGCCATCGTGCATGCGGGATTTGATGCGGCAGAAGGCTCTCTTATGGCGAAAATGAACGTCAGAGGAAACGAGCTGATGACAAAACTGGCGGAAGATCTCGATATCCCGTTCAAGAGGAACGGCGCCATGGTCGTCTGCATCCACAAGGAGGCAATAGACGGCCTCAAGACTCTGTATGACCGCGGCATAGCGAACGGCGTGAAAGGCCTGCGCATTTTAAGCCGCGAAGAGGCTTTGGAGATGGAGCCGAACCTGAGCGAGAACACCGAAGGGGCGCTCTATGCGCCGACTAGCGGCATCGTATGCCCATTCATCCTCAACATCGCCCTTGCGGAAAACGCGGCTGTCAATGGCGTGGAATTCCGGTTCAACACGCATGTCGAAGATATCAAAGCGGACGCGGACGGCATCTATCATCTGCGCACGAACAACGGCGAATATACGGCAAAATATGTGATTAACGCGGCGGGCGTCCATGCCGACGTCATTCACAACATGGTAAGCGAGAACAAAATAACGATCACGCCGAGACGGGGCGATTACTGCCTGCTCGACAAAGAAGTGGGTAACCACGTAAGCCATACGATTTTCCCGCAGCCCACAAATCTCGGAAAAGGCGTCCTGGTATCGCCGACCGTCCACGGAAACCTGATTGTCGGACCGACGGCCGTCGATATCGGAGACAAGGAAGGGAACAATACGACGGCGGACGGCATCAACGACCTGATTGCGAAAGCGGGAGCCCATGTGAGGAATCTGCCGCTTCGGAAGGTCATCACGTCCTTTGCCGGACTGCGCGCCCATGAGGCAAATCACGAATTCATCATTAAAGAAGTGGAAGACGCTCCGCATTTTATTGACTGCGCGGGCATCGAATCGCCGGGACTTACTTCCTGTCCCGCAATCGGCGAATTCGTCGCCGGGATGATGAAAGAAAAGATGGAACTTACAGAGAAAGAAAACTGGATTTCCACTAGAAAAGGCATCCTGAATCCGCAGGAATTAAGCTTCGAGGAAAGAGCTGATCTGATTAAAGAGCAGCCGGCATACGGAAATATCATTTGCCGCTGTGAATCCATCTCCGAGGGTGAAATTCTTGACGCGATTCATCGGCCGCTCGGCGCCCGCAGCCTTGACGGAGTCAAGCGCCGCACTCGTGCCGGCATGGGAAGATGCCAGGCCGGCTTCTGCTCGCCGCGCGTTATGGAGATACTTAACCGCGAACTCGGCATCCCCATGGAGGAGATCACGAAGAGCGGCGGTCGCAGCAATATCGTACTTGAGAGGACCAAGGGGAAAAACGGAGGCGAAGCATGATTACATATGATATAGTCATTATCGGCGGCGGACCGGCAGGCCTTGCGGCTGCAGTCTCCGCCCGAAAGGCAGGCATAGAATCCATCCTGATTCTGGAGCGAGACCATGAGCTGGGCGGCATCCTGAACCAGTGCATCCATAACGGATTCGGCCTGCACACATTCAAAGAAGAACTGACAGGTCCCGAATACGCATACCGCTTTATCGAAAAGGTCCTGGAAGAAAAAATCGAATACAGGCTAAACACGATGGTCATGGATATCTCGGAAGACCGCGTCGTCACGGCTATGAGCCGCAAAGACGGGATGTATCAGATTCAGGCCAAGGCCGTCATTTTGGCCATGGGCTGCCGCGAACGGCCCAGGGGCGCGCTGAACATCCCCGGCTACCGCCCTGCAGGCATTTTCTCGGCAGGCACGGCGCAGCGGCTGGTCAATATCGAGGGCTACATGCCGGGCCGGGAAGTCGTCATCTTGGGTTCCGGCGATATCGGCCTTATCATGGCAAGGCGTATGACGCTGGAAGGGGCGAAAGTCAAAGTCGTGGCTGAATTGATGCCCTACTCCGGCGGACTTAAGAGAAACATCGTCCAGTGTCTGGATGACTACGGCATTCCGCTTAAGCTCTCCCACACCGTTGTCGATATCGAGGGCAAGGAACACATCTCGGCTGTGACAATCGCAGAAGTCGATAAAAACAACAAGCCGATTCCGGGGACGGAAGAACGCTACACGTGCGACACGCTGCTGCTCTCCTGCGGCCTGATTCCGGAGAATGAACTTTCAAATAAAGCCGGCGTCAAAATGAGCCCCATCACCAGCGGGCCGGTGGTCAAAGAGAGCCTGGAGACGAGCGTGGACGGCATATTTGCATGCGGCAACGTGCTGCATGTCCATGACCTCGTAGACTTCGTTTCTGAGGAGGCTGAAAAGGCCGGAGCAAATGCCGCAAAATTTATTCTGGAAGGCAGGCAGGAAAAAGAGACCGACCGCGTAGCCGAAATCAAGGCTACCGACGGCGCCCGCTATACCGTCCCCTCGACTGTCAATATTGACAGGATGGACGACATGCTCACCGTCCGTTTCCGCGTCGGCGCGGTTTATACGAATTCTTACGTAAGCGTTTACCTGAATGACGAGAGGATTCAGCACAAGAAGAAGAGGATCATGGCACCCGGCGAGATGGAACAGGTCATCCTGATGAAAAAGACGCTTCTTGCGAAAGAGGACCTGCAAACCATCACCATAAAGATTGAGGCAGAATAACATGGAAAAAAGAGAGATAACATGCATTGGCTGCCCGATGGGCTGCCAGATCGCCGTCGAACTCGAAGGCGAAGAAGTCCTTTCCATTACCGGAAACACGTGCGCCATTGGGGACAGATATGCCCGCAAGGAGGTCACCCATCCCGAAAGGACTGTGACATCGACCGTCGTCGTGACGGGCGGTAAAAAAGAAAGGGTCCCGGTCAAGACGGCCGGCGATATACCGAAGGATAAGATTTTTGAATGTATGAAGGCAATTGATGCAGTTAGGGTTGACGCACCGGTGCGTATTGGTGATATAATAATCCCCGATGTTGTCGGTACCGGCATTAACGTCGTGGCCACAAACAATATCGATTGAGCCGATAAGCATTCATGCGCATTAAGAAACTGTTGTTAGCGGCCTGCATTCATCCGTAATGCTCGCCCATTCCGCCCTTCTTTCTGCCTGCAATGCTTGTCCATAAGATTAAACCCGCTTTGTCCCTGTTTCGGACAAGCCAGCGGCAAGAGGAGGAATACTATGCCAAATGTTTTAAAAATCCTAATTATCATCGCGCTCAGTTATCTGTTC
>JAUMWM010000401.1 GCA_030529705.1 Lachnospiraceae bacterium | reverse complement strand
CAGATCAGAATCGCTCGCATTCGCTTCAATTTGCCCCTGGCCGAGCTGATAATTCTCAATCAGGCAATCCAGCAGCTTGTACATGAGGCTGTCCATCTCCGCCCTCGTCTGATGCGCATGAAGTATGTGTTCTGCCGTCATGGTCCGCTTCCCACCCACATTCTGCAGGAGGCCCGCCGTCCTGACGATCTTGCCTTCCGGTCCGAAGCCATCGACGTATGCGCTGCCCTTATTGCCGCCGATGAACCAATGGCGTTCAAACGACAGAAAGAACGGCCTTTTCAGGCGAAAGCCTTCACCAAAAAAAAACCGTCCCTTTGTGCCTTATTTCAAAATCAGGTAATCCGGAACCCCGTTCCTGAAATGGCAGGACATCTCTCCCTGAATCAGCGGCAGGAGATAGTCGATGCACTCCTGCGTCACGCCGTTGCCATCCTCGTTGATCCACTCCTGCGGGACCTTTTTCTCGGCATTTGCGACCTGCTGGATGTCCACCCCCTCGTAGGCCACCCGGTAAGGGGTGTTGGAAACCCTCCGCAGGGACGACATGAGCCCGGTCTGTTTAGCGACTGCGAGGCGGACGGCATTTGCACCGAGTTCCCCGGACTCCTCTATGTCGGTGGCGCTCAGGATATGGGACGCGCACCGCTGGAGCAGGTTCAGCTCAATGGAGCGGACCTTGCACCCGATCTGGTCGCGGATCGCATTTTCCAGAATCTTCCCGGTGCCGGAGAGCTGGGCATGCCCGAACACGTCGAGGCCTTTGGCGCTGCTGACGGATTCGCAGATGAACCTTCCTTCCTCGTCGTGCACCCCCTCGCTTACTGCGATCATGACGACGTCGCTGCCATCCAGCTTCGTCTTCAAGTCCTCAATGAACCTTTCGATGGAAAACGGACGCTCCTCCAGGTAAATGAGATAGGGCACGTCGGCATTCGGGATATCTGCGAGGGCCGCCGCGGCCGTAAGCCAGCCCGCATGCCGCCCCATCATCTCGACGACGATGACGCTCTTCGTGTCGTAAACGCACATTTCCTGCTCCAGCTCGGCAAATACCGCCGCAATATACTTGGCCGCCGACCCGAATCCCGGGCAATGGTCGATGCCCATCAGGTCGTTGTCAATCGTCTTGGGGCCTCCCACCACCTGGATGTCATCGATCCCCTTGTCCTTGCAGTATTTCGACAGCTTCGCGACCGTGTCCATGGAGTCATTCCCGCCGATATAGATAAAATAGCCTATGTCGTGCTTGTGCAGGATCTCGACAATCTGCCTGTACTGGCTGTCATCTTCCGAGATGTCTTTCAGTTTGAAGCGGCAGGAACCCAGAGCTGCCGCCGGCGTGACGCGCAGCTTTTCCAGCTTCTCCTCCGTGTCCACCAGCTCCGTCAGGTCGATGAACTTCTCCTCCAGAACCCCCTGGATTCCGTAGCAAGCTCCGATCACCCTGTCGATTTCCTCATGTGCTTTCGCTTCGCCGATCACGCCGGCCAAGGTCGCGTTGATGGCCGCCGTCGGGCCGCCCGACTGGGCGACCAACAAATTCTTCTTCATATTCTTCCTCCTTATCCAAAATGCGCTTCGGCCCGCGGGGACGGTCCTTTTGGGGCATAATTTTTTTTCCCAAAAGGGCCCTCCCCGCGGGCCCGA
>JAUMWM010000160.1 GCA_030529705.1 Lachnospiraceae bacterium | reverse complement strand
GAACCCAGAGCCGAACCCAAGAGCGATGTTTTACGAGGATAAGATATGACCGCAACCATGGAAAAATACGCTGATATAGGAATGGTTATCGCAGGGATTGCCCTTCTGGCAATCTCTGCGATATGCTTTCTCCTCGCGCCTCGTAAGCTCACTTATCTGGAATACCGCTGGTGCGATGATGTCAGGACGATTTCGGTCGATTGGTCAGGACAAACGTCTACCGCCATCTCATATGCCGATGAAAGCGGGAACGCTCCCTATGAAATAATGGAAAGCGTGGAACTTGACCTCTCACCGGGCAGTCCGATACCTCAAATGGCAGCGCTCTGTGACAAATCCGGTCAGGTTCTCGCCGAGATGGGAGTGGAAATAATTGCCGAAGACCCTCAGCCCTCTATCCAGTTTCGCATTCCATATCGCCACAGGCCGTCCGATGTGGATGGCTGCTATTTCGTCTTCCACGATGCGGACGGCAGCCCATCTTCGGTGCCGGATATAGCTTCCTGCACGTGGAGCGGAGGCTCCCGCGAATTTTTCTGGCGGGGATTGGCTCTCTTCGGGATTGCATTTGCGGTAATTTATCTGTTTCATTCAGCCCTTACGCTGGTCCGTAAAAAACACGTTTATACGGACGCATGGTGCAGGGCAATGGTGGTGGCGGCGGTTTCATTTGCAATCATGAGCGTGATGGCCTCCGAGTATAACCCGACGATCATGGATGAGAATGACAACATCATCGGAGGGTTTCTCGAAGCCGGCAGAGGCTCTGTCCTTTACAGGGACTATATTTCCCAGCATATGCCCTTTGTGTATTGGCTATGCGGCCTTTTTGTCCGGTTGGGGGCGAGGTCGGTCGGCCAGTTCCGCCTGCTCTTTGTTTTGACGACCTCGCTCGTGTGGGGCGGCCTATATTTGCGGCACAGCGGCAGATGGTATGCATCGGCGGTGGCGGCATTTGCCTTTCTTTCGATGCCCATGGCATATTGCTTCATCGGGCAGAATGCGGGGCAAATTCTGTCGGACAACGTTCAGGCAACAGCCATGACGGTGCTGTTCCTGGAGCTGATGGCTTATTACGATGACAATGACCACGAGATGGGCATTGGGAGGGCGATGGTGGTCGGCACGTGTGTATTTGCGGCAATCGGTTCGGCGTTTCTTGCGGCATTTGCGGTGTTCGCGTGTGCGGCGGCATTTGCGGCGGAGGAAGTCCGATACCAGTTGGTCGGACGAAAAAGATATGTTCCGCTTGCTGTCTGCATCTTGTTGCCGTGGGTAGTGGCGGTTATTTATCTTTCTGCAAATGGCGCCCTCGAAGACGCCTACAACATGGCTTTTCGTTTTAATCTCGAAGTGTATCCTAAATACGGCCTTCCCGGCGGCAATTTTGTGGAGCCGCTTTATAGCGGGCTTGCAAATTGCGGAAATCTTCTTATCGGCACATGGACAGACTTTTGGGCGGGGACGGCAAATCTAACCCGAATAATTGAGTCATCTATGGTCATCCTGACGGTGATACTCCTCATTTCGTCGTTCTTTCACCGGGGAATCGTCAGGACACTGGGGATATTCTTTTTCATAGAGACACAAGCTGCCCGGCAGGCTGTGCAGTTCCACTCGATTATGCTGTGGTATGTGGTGTTTATGTTTATCTTGACGGAATTATTGAGTATTCGACAAAATCGTGAAGCGGGGAAAATAACCGCAAGGGATATTTTGTCAGCAGGCATTCTCCCGGCTTTATACCTGTTGGTTTTGTTTGTAGTTTTCACGATACCTTACTTTCGCTATGCAGGGTCAGTCGTCTCCTATCGCATAGCCCCTGTTTCGGCTGCCGAGATACAGGCGGTTAACCTGACCAATCCCGATGACGAGCTCTTTATTGAGGGAGGTATGCTGGAAGGTGACTACGTCCTGTATAAGGAGCGATATCCCGCTACGAGGCTTTGCTGGACACTGCCCTGGTATTACGAGTGGTACGGAGAGGAGACGGTCCGGATCCTGAAGGAGAAGGGAACGCAGGTTGTCCTCTATAAAATGAATCCGGTCGTCTGGGGAGTTGAAAGTTTCGCATGGAAGATGGATGCTCTGATCGCTTCATGCTATACCCGAATCGATGATATGGATTTGTTTATGCGGACGGATACAGAAAGCTGAGCGTTAGCGAAGGATCTGAAACCTAAAGCATACTTTTATGGAAAAGATTCTTCGCTTACGCTCAGAATGACAAAAGCGAACGCTCAATCATACAGCTGGCAAAAAAACTGAGGAAAACAGCATGGAAAATGGAAAAGTGATGATTTTGTATACGAGCGATATTCACTGCGGCGTGGATCAGGGTTTTGGCCTGGCAGGTCTTCATGAAATTAGGAAAAGGCTCAAAGCACAGGGCTATGCCACGATTCTCGTGGATGACGGCGATGCAATCCAGGGGGAGATGCTCGGCCTGCTGACGGAAGGGGAAGATATTGCCGGCCTCATGAACGACATAGGCTATGATGTGGCGATTCCGGGGAATCACGAATTTGATTATGGGATGAAGAGGTTTTTTGAGATTGTTAAAAGGACCGCATTTCCGTATATTAGCTGCAATTTTACGTATAAGGGGGAACTGGTATTTGCTCCCTATGCCATGCTGGAAGCGTGCGGGATAAAGATAGCATTTGTTGGTATTGCAACGCCGGAAACAATTGTATCCTCAACGCCGAGCCATTTTCAGGATGAGCAAGGGAATCTAGTTTACGGTTTTATGCAAGATAAGACGGGGGAAAAGCTCTATGCGGCCGTGCAGAAAGCGGTCGATGATGCCAGGGCCGCGGGGGCGGATTATGTCTATGCGATGGCGCACCTGGGCAATTCCGAGTGGTCGAAGCCCTACACCTATGCGGACGTGATCTCGCACACCAGCGGGATTGATGTCTTTTTGGACGGACACAGCCATGATACGGACCAGGTCGTGATGAAGAACAAGGATGGAAAGGACGTGCTCCGCTCTGCCGTCGGCACGAAGCTGAACTGCATCGGGCACAGCCTGATTAGTCCCGAGAAGGGGATCGAATCGACGGCGATTTGGAGCTGGCCAAATGGGGATGCCTTGCCGGCTCTGTTGGGGATACGGAATGAGATAGCGGATAAGATTGACGCGGCCATGGATGGGCTTGAGAAAGCCAAAAATGAGAGGCGTGGATATTCGGCCGTCCATCTTAATATCTATGACCCGGTTGAGAAGGACGAGAGCGGGAATCGCGTCCGCATCGTCCGCCTGACGGAGACGAACCTGGGGGATTTCAGCGCAGATGCTTTCCGAATGGTTGCCGGAGCGGATATCGGCCTAGTCAACAGCGGGGGCATCCGCGCGGATATCGGTAAGGGTGTCGTGACCTACGGCGACCTCATCAATGTCTATCCTTTCGGCAATAAGATGAGCGTGCTCAGGGCAACGGGGCAGGAGGTTCTTGACGCGCTTGAGTGGGGCGTTCGGGCTATACCGGATGAGAGCGGCGCGTTTTTCCAGGTGTCGGGGATTAGCTTTGATGTGGATGCCGGAGTAGAGAGTCCTTGCATGGTCGATGAGAACAGCATGTTTGCGGGCATTGCGGGAGAGCGGCGCGTGAAGAATGTCATGGTGGGAGATGAACCGATTGATCCTGGGAAGACTTATACGGTGGCGGGCATTGACTATTCGCTGGTGAGCAAGGGTGACGGACAGACGGCATTTGCCAAAGCACACATCGTGGAAAGCGGAGGAAAGGCGGATATTGAGGTTTTAGCTGAGTATCTGGGCGGGTATCTCGGCGGCACGATAGGCGAGGAGTATGCCGACCCGTACGGTCAGGGGAGAATAAGGATATTGAATGGGTAATCAGACGCTTTAGCTTAGGAAGGACAAGTGTCCTGGTGCCGCCTGACACGCTAATATCAGGCGGCATTTTTCGCCGAAATAGGTCATTTTATTGTGAAATGTGACAAAAAGACCCCAGAACCGTTGTTATCTGTCGGTTCTGGGGGATTATATTCCGTGCGCCTCCGGGGACTCGAACCCCGGACACCCTGATTAAGAGTCAGGTGCTCTACCAGCTGAGCTAGAAGCGCATTCCCTCGCTGTTTTCAGCGACAAAAGTTATTATATATAGTCAGGCAGGAAAATGCAAGAGTTTTTTTGTATTTTTAAAAATTCGCATCTTTATCGTTTCTTTCCGCTTTTTTCTGTAAATTAGTTGGAAAATGTAAACAAATCCTGTAAAATAGAAGCAGAAAGTAGCGACTTTAAATCGGGGGCATTTGCAAATGATTTTATGGTCGCTAGAACGTGGTGGCGATGGTTGATTATCTGTTTGGACAAGGGCAGGGCGCAAAGGTCTAGATATGGACAAAACGCAGGCTAGAGACAGTTGGGGTCCGCTTGAAAAGCGGCACAGTATGTCGGTTTAGGAGAAAAGTGCCTTAGAGGAGGTGAAAAGATGAAACAGTGGACAAGGGAAGAACGCTACCGGGTGCTGAAAAGCCCGGAGGAAATTCGCGATCTGCACGACCGGACGGTCAAGTCGGACTACAGGCAGACTTACCACATCCAGTCCGTGACCGGACTGTTGAATGACCCGAACGGGTTTGTGTGGCATGACGGCAAATGGCATTTGTTTTATCAGTGGTGTCCGTGGGGGGCGGTGCACGGCCTGAAGTACTGGTACCAGACGGTTTCCGAAGACCTTGTGACATGGGAGAATGTCGGGGTTTGCATTCGCCCGGATACGGAGATGGACAATGCCGGAGCCTATTCCGGGTCGGCGTTCCCGGATGAGGAAGATCTCTGCCTGTTCTATTCCGGCAACCGGAGGGACGAGAACTGGGTGAGGGTTCCGAACACGTGCGCATTGAAGCTGTATGACGACGGAAGGCTTGAGAAGCTTCCGGAGCCTATTTTCGGGCCGCATCCGGATTATACGGAGCATCAGAGAGATCCGAAGATTATATATAATGAAGAACTCGGAAAGTATTTCATTGTCCTCGGCGCCCAGACGAAAGACAAACGGGGCTGTGCGATTATTTATCGGTCGGACTCGCTGACCGAGGGATGGGAATTTGCCGGGCAGCTCAAGGTGCCGGGATTTGAAAACTTCGGAGACATGTGGGAATGTCCGGCCATCGAGCGAATCGGCGATCATGACGTGTTCCTGTTCTGCCCGCAGCATTTGTCCATAGAGGGAAGAGCCGGAAATATTCACCACAACGGGTACCTGGTCGGCAAGATGGACTGGGAGACGCTGACATTTGACCATGATAATTATTTCCACTTCCTGGATTTCGGCTTTGATTCCTATGCGGCCGAGTGCGCGAACAATATTCCGACCAAAGGAAATGCAGTCCTGGTGGCCTGGATGGGGCTGCCGGACACGTCCTATCCGACGGACGAGGAGGAGTGGTCCGGATGCCTGACCCTTCCGAGGGAACTCCTGATGAGGGATCGGAGGCTGATTCAGAGGCCGCTTCCCGCGCTGGCCGCGCTGCGTGACGGCGAGGTGGATCCGGGTAGCGGCGCCCTTCCGCGGGCGTGCGAGATCGAGATATTCTGCAGCGGGAGCGTGGAACTTCGATTCTTTGCGGACAAGGACGGGAACGGCGGCTACCTGTTCCGGTATGACGAGGCGACCCAGACGGCGTCCGTCGATAAGACGGGGATGAAGTATCGGTATAATGAGAAGTTCGGGGAGAAGATGGAGCGGCCGCTGGCGAATCCTCTCACCCATCTTCGCATATTCATTGACCGCAGTTCGATTGAGATATTTGCAAATGACGGGGACGGCGTGTTCTCCTCCCGCATCTTCCCGACCGAGGGGGAGGAGAGGCTTGTGTTCAACGGCCAGGGAGAGATGAAGATGTGGCGGCTGCGCCCGGCTATCAAGGATGAGTTCGTGGTATAAAGTGTGACCGTTGAGCCGGGAGATGGAATGAACCGGGCTTGCGTCTCATTTCGAAAAATAACCGCATAAAGGCGCAGGAGAGGAACCATGCTTCTCCTGCGCTTTTTATGTTGGGGGACGATTTTCGGCCCGCGGGGACGGTCCTTTTGGGCCAAAAAAAATTGGCCCAAAAGGACCGGTCATTTGGGGCAAAAAATATTGGGCCCGGGGGGCCGGACCTGTTGGGCAAAAATATTTATGACCGCGGG
>JAUMWM010000400.1 GCA_030529705.1 Lachnospiraceae bacterium | reverse complement strand
CTTCTTCCTGCCTGCCCTCTGCAACAATCGCTCATTTTCTTGCACAAGCCCCCTGTCAATGGTATAATCATAAAGATTGCATTTGTAAGTCTGTTACCAAAGCAAGGAGCCTACTCAATGTCAAACAAACAGAAGCTGGTTGCCGCCCTCGGCATCCTCCTTGTTATTCTTCTCAATATTGGGATTCTGAACTGGCACGGCGCCGGCGGAAATCCCCTTGCCGGGCGTATGACGCTCAGGTCCGATATCTCGGATAACGTCCAGGTATTCTACTCCGGGGAAGAAAAATCCTTTGGCGAGAGTGCGAGCACGATAGCGCCCTACCCGGCGGAGGACGGCAAGGTCGGGGATGAGTGCGAGATAGACTTTACTGCCGGGACGGAAACATCCTTCCTCCGAATTGATTTCGGGGCGGCAGCGGGAAGCTGGGATATCAGCGGCCTTGAGGCGAGCTATAAAGGCGCAACGGACGCGGTTGACCTTGAGAAAGCTGCGGCAAATGCCGAAAGGACGGACATCTCGAACCTTTCCGTCAGGAACGGCGTCCTCCACGTGGAGGCAAATGCAGGCGACCCCCACATCGTCATCCCGGTTGATTTTGCGGGGGCGAGGGCGGCATCCATGGCAGATGCGGCCAGGTCGGACATGATTGTGAGGATCTTAGCCCTGCTCCTTCTCGATGGAGCCTGCGTGGCAGCGGTCCTCTTCCGAAAGAAATTCCTGACCCTCCCAATTGAGATATTTGAAAACAGGCAACTGATATTTAAGCTTGCGTCAAATGACTTCAAGACGAAATATGCCGGTTCCTACCTTGGCATCATCTGGGCCTTTATCCAGCCGATTGTCACGGTTCTCGTTTACTGGTTCGTGTTTTCGGTGGGCTTCCGCAGCGGCCGGGTATCGGACGTTCCGTTCGTGGTCTATCTGGTTTGCGGCCTGGTTCCCTGGTTCTATATCCAGGATCTCATGAATTCCGGGACGAATGCCCTGATCGAGTACAGCTATCTGGTCAAAAAGGTTGTTTTCAAAATCAGCGTGCTTCCGATGGTGAAGGCCATCTCTGCTTTGTTCGTACACGCCTTTTTTGTCCTGCTGACAATCGTGATTGCCGCGCTGTATCGAATCTGGCCGAGCGCATATACCCTCCAGGTCATCTACTACTTCTTCTGCATGTTCGTTTTCGGGCTGGGTATTACATACGGGACCTGTGCAATCGTGATCTTTTTCCGTGATTTGTCCCAGATCATCAATATCATCCTGCAGATCGGCGTGTGGACGATACCGATCATGTGGAATCTGGATATGATTCCCGCTAAGTATCAGTTCATATTTAAAATTAACCCGATGTTCTATGTTATAAACGGGTACAGGCAGTCGGTTTACGGGCACGTCTGGTTCTGGCAGGACTTGAAGCTCACGATATATTTCTGGGCGGTGACTGGAATCCTCTTCGTGATCGGATCAGTTATATTTAAGAGGCTGAAGATTCACTTTGCGGACGTGCTGTGATTGGATTTGGCCATATTACAAGACGAGGATTCATTTTGTAGTTGCGATATTATTATCTTGTGATATATTCGGACTCTCACTGGAACGGTTAGACTGACGCTTTGTCATCCTGAGCGTAAGCGAAGGATCTTTCACACATGTCATCCTGAGCATAA
>JAUMWM010000023.1 GCA_030529705.1 Lachnospiraceae bacterium | reverse complement strand
AGCGAAGGAACTTTTACTATCTACAGCGGATTTATGTAAAAGATCCTTCGCTACGCTCAGGATGACACTCAAATTTCGCAAGCACAGACGGTTTTTGTGCAGAAGTGTGAGCATTAACTCCTTTCATTCTGCTGACTATGCGTACTTTCCATCTGCTCCCTTTTAGTCTACAGCCGGAAAAAACTCAGATCTTCCTCCTTGTAATAAAATACAATCAGGATAAAAAAAGCAAATGCGCTGCATGTCACATAGATGTCAGCCACGTTAAAGATCGGAAAATTTATCAGTGAAAAGTATAAAAAATCCCGAACATACGTGAGCGTGAGGCGGTCATAAAAATTCCCAAAAGCCCCGGCGGACACTACGACAGTAAGAATCCGAAGAGGAAGGTATTTCTTTTCCGCCGGAATCCTTGTAAATACCCATATCATGACAAGTATGAAAATGGAAGTCAGGATGAGGAAAAAGGTCCTCTGGTTCTGCAGCAATCCAAATGCCGCGCCTCTATTTTCCAGATATCTAAGTTCAAAGACTCCTTTTATCAGTACAATCGGCCTTTCCGGCAGGGTTTCCGCAGCCCTTGTCTTAGTAAGAAGATCCAGTGCTACCAGGACGATAAAACATGCCAGCGCCCTGATGTATCTCCCAAAATCCGTCTTATTCTCCATACAATGCATCTCCTGAATAATAATTGCCGGAATCTCTGGAAAATAGTTTACCATTTACATCTCCGTTTATGAAATGAATTCCGGAAAGTATTTCCTCGTCCGTCACATCATCGGCAATGAACGCTTTCCCAATTTCCTCAAGAAGGATAAAGCGGATTCGGCCTCCTGCCATCTTTTTATCCGATTTCGTGATTTTGAGAATCTCCTTGCTGTCAATCCCATCCACATAAATAGGAAGGCCGAACATGACGCATACGTCCCGGATTTCATACAGCTCTTCCGTCTCAAGCAAGCCGCGGCTATGGCTGATTGCGGCTGCGGCTATGCATCCCAGCCCAACGCACATACCGTGGGGCATGGTGAAATTCTTGCTTTTTTCAATAGCATGGCCGATTGTGTGGCCCAGGTTCAACAGCGCCCTCTCTCCCTTTTCTTTCGGATCCCTCGCTACGATATCTGCCTTGATTTCGGCAGTACGCCGAACCATCTCAAGAATAATCTTGTCATCCTTTTCCGTGATCCCATCCATATTGTCGAGAATCCATTCAAAGAAGTTCCCATCGGCCAACAGGGCGGTTTTCAGCACTTCCCCCATGCCGGATGTGAACTCCCTGTCTGAAAGCGTCTTTAGGGTTACAGGATTTGTATAAATGAATTCGGGCAAATGAAACGCACCGACCATGTTCTTGTAGCCCAAATAGTCAACGCCGGTCTTCCCGCCAATACTGGAGTCTACCTGGGAAAGCAATGTGGTGGGTACCTGCACATAGGAGATGCCCCTCAGATAGGTTGCGGCTGCAAATCCGGCCATATCTCCAACCACCCCTCCGCCAAGCGCCAAAAGGCAGTCTTTTCTGTCATAGCGATGCTCTAGGAGAAATAGGTAAAGCCCTTCGATTGCATGAAGGTTTTTGTTCTCCTCGCCGACAGGGAAGGCATAGACATCTACCGTGTCAAAAACTTTTGACAGGACGCATTTGACTAAGTCCCCATAAAGAGGAACCGTATTCGTATCCCCCACGATGCAAATGCGTTTTGGACGAATTGATAAAGAAGAAAAGGCTTCTTTCAAACCATCGAAATCATTTTTGAAATATATCATGACTTTTTTTGTGAATCTCCTTCCTGCAAAAGAAAGCATCAGGCCAGTAAAGCCTGATGCCTGATTATAAGCTCTTAATTCATTATAGTTCACACTATATGTTTCTCCTTTATCGGCCTGAGCGTAAGGCCTTGTCATCCTGAGCGTAAGCGAAGGATCTTTTACAGAAAGCATATGTTTTTGGAAAAGATCCTTCGCTACGCTCAGGATGACGCTTTCATCTTCACAAGCACATACGACTTCCATGTGAAAGCATGAACAGAGTAAAATAACTAACTATATGCTCAGTATTGCTGCTTCATGGACGGAAAATCGAAACTTCCGTTCAACATGTCCGTAAAATCTCCGGAAATCTTTACATTTGACGGAGTTAGGATGTAGAAATAAGAAGACACCTTCTGCAGGCCGCCATTCAGGGAATAGCAGGCTCCGCAGGAGAAGTCAATGATTCTCTGCGCCGTATCCACATCGATTCCTTCCAGATTCAGGACCACGGTAGCCTTCGCCATCAGCGTTTCAGCGATATCCTGCGTATCTTCCATGGATTCAGGACGTATGACCTGCACGTTCGGAAATCTATCCGATGGCTGTCTTCTTCTGTTTGATCGGCCTCTGAATGCCGTTTCCCTGTTTGCGCTGGTTCCAAAGGAGTGCGAAAGCCGATCATAGTCGAAGGAGTATTCCATTCCCGCCGCCCTGTTTGCGTACGGCTGGGATGCTGTATACGAAGATCTGGCAGAATTACTCTGGAATCCCGTTTCCATGAATGTCTGGTCTTTTTTTGCCGCCTTCTTTGACGCAGATGATTTGGAACGGGATTTTTTAACCGATTCTTCCTCTTCAACGGCATCTAAAGAGCCGTATTCCTCCTCATACTCATCATCCGAAGGTTTGTTGGAGCCAAACAGCTTTTTGCGTTTTTTCTTAACCCTTGATTCAGAATAATAGTCATCTTCCTCGCCGTCTTCATCGGAAATCTCGTCTTCGTCCTCTTCATCATCCGAAGATTTTCCGAGTAACCTTTTTAAAAAGCCTCTTTTTGGGCGATCCTCCTCGAAATCCTCATCATCTTCATCGTATTCTTCCAAGTCGTCATCGTCATATTCTTCGTCATCATCATAATCATCATTTAGCCTGATAATGCTCAGAAAACCATCAAACAAACCCATACCTATCTCCGATCTATACTATGGAATCGCTTACGCAACTTCTGATAAGAAGTACCACGGATCCTTCCATAAATGGTTCAACTTGAAGCATTTATGTCAGAATTCTATGAGTAATTTCGTTCGCCAAAAATACTGGTACCCACCCTGACCATGGTAGAACCTTCCTGCGTTGCCACTATATAATCATTGGACATGCCCATACTCAAAACGCTTACTTCTACATTATCAATTTTTTTGAGGGCTATGTCAACACTTAAATCCCTCAATTTGGAAAAGCACTCCCTGTCTTCTTCCGGATCTTCCACGTACGGCGCGCTGGTCATGAAGCCTTTTATGCGGACGTGGGGTAGGCTGCTTATCCTGCGGACAAGATCCTCGGCTTCTTCCGGTCGGATGCCGAATTTGCTTTCCTCTTCTCCCACATTGACTTCTATCAGGATTGGGATGGTGCGGCCGCACTTTGCCGCCTCTTTTTCAATCGTCTCGGCAAGGGCGTACGAATCAACAGAATGAATCAGGCAAATGTATTCAGCGATGTATTTCACCTTGTTCCTCTGCAAGTGGCCTATCATATGCCACCGGATGTCTTTCGGAAGCGCTTCTTGCTTGACTCTCAGTTCCTGTATATAGTTTTCCCCAAAGTCACGGTGGCCGGCATCATACAGTTCCTTGATAGCCTCTATCGGCTTGGTCTTGCTGACAGCTACGACCGTAACGCAGGAAGCGTCCCGGCCAGCCTCCATGCAGGCCTCCCGGACTTTCTTTTTTACATTTTCAAGATTATCTTTCAGCATATTTACCCCTTATATGGTACTGCGCACATGCGCAGCTTCTATCAATGGCAGCTTTGATGCTTTCCCTCGAATCAATGTATATGCTACCTCGCAGTCACCTCGGACTCCTTAACCTTCCTTGAGTCCGTGACGATATAATCAAACTGAGATATGCCATAGGAAGTCCCGCTCTCAACAAGGCAGTACTGCTCATTCTTATCGATAATGTTTATCCTTCTGAATACTGCGTAACCTTTATTCGTGCAGTACACCCCTTCCAGGGTATCCGTGTTGCCGATGATATAGCGGTCGGACGACGTGCCTTCTTTCATGATGATGTCGCCCTCATCGAAATCCATGGTATCTATGTAATATCTGTCCTTCTCCTTGTTGTAAATCGTCGGAGTGACGAATACGGAGGATTCGCTCCCGTCTTCCGCCCGCCTGTATTTCAGGAATCCTACGGAATTTGAATCCCCTCCCTTTGTGCCGTAATCCACCGGAATTGTATAAAACCTTTTGGATACCACGGAACTGACCGGGACTTTGAGCCCGGTTGCAACATTTGTAACAAGCTCAATATCCAGAAACCTGGCGTCCAGATATCGGATTACGCCCGATGTAAAGTCTAGCTTGCCATAATATGCCCCATTGCTCATGGTAAGGATGGAAAATGTCGCCGTCTGCGTGATATCATCCCGCAGAAACTTGACTCTCATCGTTTTGCGATCCGTCATCTGGACGATTTGCCTCGAAGTCAGCGGAATAATGACGGACCAGTTTTCCGAATTGACGACCTTGTAGACCTGCTGTCCTGCCTTGACCTGGCCGTTAATTTTTAGGTCGGTTGCGTGATAGGAATTGCGGTCAAGGGCATCCTCCGAGATATCCTCTATCGTAAAGTTTTCATATCCGTCCATGCAATAGCTCACCATCCCGTCAACCGGGCAGGTGCTGATTGTCTGATTTCCAAATGTGATGGACGATGCGCCCGTATTGGTGACCAGATCGGGGGAGTCCGCCAGCGTATTGTCAAGGACGTCGCCTTCCAGCGTGTATTTAAAAGAGTAGACATTGTGAAAATCCTTCGTCTGGTAGGAAGATGCAAAATCTCGCACATGCCTTCGGATGTTGGCAAGAGTTTCCTCGGAAGCCTCCGCGCCTTCCATATCCTGTGATGACGGGCTGACGGAATAGACGGCTCCATACCTCTTTACGCGGGAATTATCCCTGGCATAATACGTGATATATCCCCCCGAGTCGGCGGAGATGACCTGCTCGGACCTGATAATCAGGCCCGTGTAAGTATTGTTTTTTACCAGCGGTCCCGATGTTACCTGGTAAGAACTGACATGGTTCGCCGTCAGATACATGACCAGGCTCACTATGAGATAAATGAAAACCGCACTAAAAATAATCGTTCCGATATTCAGCGTAAAAGCACGCTGAATACCGGAATTTCTATTGTCTCTATCTCTCAATTCCATTCCCTGATATCAAAGTGAAAGAACTACCAGATCCTTGATTCTGTCATCAAGATCCTCCTGCGGAACAGAGACAGAAATCAGGAAATCGATGTCAAACTGCGTGCTGACGGCGTTTAGTTTCAGGATAGTATCGGTTATATTATCCTCTTTCAGTTTCGCGCATTTCAGGAAGCCGTCAAGATACATTTCCTGAATGTCGTGGTCCTGTGAAAGAATGCCGCAGATAAAGCCGATGAATTGTTCATTATTTTCTATTGGATATCTGGATACGTCAATAAGGCGGATCTTATTGTTTAATTCATACATGTGCTTGTTGCTCTTGTCAAGGTAAACGACGCTGCCGGATGCCTCTTTGATGTGATCATTGGCAATCTGCAGGATTTCCGTAGTTTTTCCTTTTCCTTTATGACCAACAATTAAACGAACCATATCCGTAGTCCCTCCTTCATTCTAATTGTGCAAATATATGATTTTGAGTGCAAAAAGATTCATTTCCCGTGCATGGAATGTCGTTCCTGCATTTATATTACTTACAATTATAATAAAAATAGCGTAAAAACACAAGGATAGTTTCGGCCCGTGGGGACGGTTCTTTTGGGTCGAGATTATAGTTCACGCCATCTGTTTCTCTTCTGTCATCCTGAGCGCAGCGAAGGGTCTTTTACATAGAGCATCGGTTTTTGAAAAAGATCCTTCGCTACGCTCAGGATGACACACCTTTCATCACAAACAAGACAAATTATGTGTGGAGGCGAAAATAGAATGGGTCGTTTCGGCCCATGGGGACGGTCCTTTTGGGCCGAGATTTTTCGACCCAAAAGGACCGTCCCCGCGGGCCGTTAATTGATGGCCGCCAGCAGGACGTTCATATCCTCGTACAAGTCCTCGGTAGTCTGCGCACCAACGATAACGGATATGTAAGGCTGGCCGTAAGCGTTCTGCGAGACGATTGTGAGGCAGTGGCCGGCCGCCGTAGTTGTCCCGGTCTTTCCGCCCAGGACTACGACGTCTTTCGGAGGCTTTGTCTCCCCGGTCAGGTAGCGGTCTGTTGAATCCAGGTTCACGAATTTCGCCTCTCCATCCGCCGTGGTATAGGTCACGTTATAAACTGATATCTGCATGATGCTGACAAAATCCGGATACTTGATTGCTTCGTTGAGCATCAGGTAAATATCGTACACGGTCGTATAATGCTCGGTATCATGAAGGCCGGACGGGTTCGTAAAATGCGAGCCGGTGGCGCCGATATTTACCAGCTCGTCATTCATCATCTGGACAAATGAATTGATCGACCCGCCCCCGACATACCTGGCCAGGGCCATGGCGGCATCGTTTCCCGAATGCACCAGAAGGCCGTGAAGCAGCTCCCTTACCGTTACCGTGTCCCCGATACGGAATCCGACGACCTGCGATCCTGTCTCTAGTTCCAAGTCCCTCCACATAATCGTTACGACGTCATCCATGTTTCCATACTTTAAAGTGAGGATTGACGTCATGATTTTCGTGATGGAGGCGGGATAGACTTTTTCATACAGATTTTTTGAAAAAACGATGCTCTTGCCTTCCAGGTCAAACAGGGCGCCGGACTCCCCCTCTTTCAGTACGATATCGCCCCCTCCGGTTTTATCCTTCCCGACGCATAAATTGGAAGACAGGGCTTTCGATACGTTCATTGCAGTATCTTCGCTCGCCTGGTAAACGAGAGCCGCATTGGAATAAGGTTTGGCGAGCGGAAGATTATCCGCATGATGCAGAATCAAGGCCGCCAGGATCCCTGAAGCGGATGCAACAAGCATGATTCCCAGCAGCATGACGGTCATGCACATCTTGCGGTTGCCCCTAAGGGCGTTCAGATACTTGCGCCTATCTGCCTTCGCCTCTTCCGATTTCAAATATTCTCTTAGTTTTCTAAGAAACTCTTTCACTTTCATGTCTCCTGATGGCCTCATAGGCTATCTGTGAACAAATTCTTGACTTAGCTCATCCAGTTCGATTTTTTCCTGCAGGCCCACGTTCAGCACCATGCCCATGCCGATGTAGAGGCTGACAAGGGACGTCAAACCATAGCTGACAAATGGCAGGGGCGTTCCCGTATTTGGAAGCATGCGGGTTGCAACGCCGATGTTGATAAAGCTTTGAAGGGCGACATTTGCCGCCATGCCGCAACAGACAAGCTTTCCTGAAAGATCCTTCGCCCTCGTGCTCTCATGCAGGCATTCCAGAACGATCAGAAGAAGAAGAATGATGATGCCGCAGCTGCCTAAGAAACCCAGCTCCTCTCCCGCTACGGCGAAAATAAAGTCCGTCTGGATTTCCGAAATAAAATTCCCTTTATTTGCGGAGGACACGTCGGAATTGTTCAATCCCTTGCCGGTCAGCATGCCGCTTCCTATCGCTGTCACGGAATTATTCTGCTGGGTCGTGTCATCCGTATATTCCGCCTCGTCAGGGTTCAGGAAAGCCATGATTCTCTGCCGTTGGTACTCCCTGATCAGATGCTGGTTCGGCCTCGTAACAATCGCCATGAAGATGGCAGCCAAGAGGGCGATGATGGCTATGACGGACACGATGATTTTGTAATCCAGGCCGGCCACGAAATACAGGATCGCGAAGATGGCCGTGATCGTAAGGGTGTTCTTTAAATCCGGCTGGCTGAAAACGAGCAGGAGCGGAAAACCTATGAGCAGGAGGCATCGCAGGATGCTTTTCGGTTTATTCATGATGCTCTCGGTATCCATGAAATATTTGGAAAAGAACACGATGAGTATGATTTTCGTGAGCTCGACCGGCTGGAACCGCAACCCCGCTATGGTGATCCATCTCGTAGCGCCGCCTGCATCATGCCCAACTACGATTACCAGGAGAAGCATGAGAAGATTGCCTATATAGGCAATCCAGTAGAAATTCATGATCCAGGAATAATCGGTCAGGGAGACGATGACCATGACTGACAGGCCAAGGATAACTCCGCCTAGCTGGCGGAACTGGAGATTGGACTGGGCAGAGCCTACCAGCAGCACTCCCAATATAGAGAGTACTGCCAGCCATAAGACAAGCCTGAAATTGTAGTCTTTAATTTTATACTGTCTTATCATGCAGAATTCACATACCTCTTGTTTTATGATTATCAGTCCGCCTGCGCAGATGACACGTAATCCGTCCTTGCAGTGCCGGTCACTAGCTGGGACTCGTCCACAATGTTGAAGTAATACTGATAGATGTCTTTTCCGACGAGGATTGCATTCGTTGAAGAATATCCGTTACCGATACGCACGGCAAGGGCAATCTGCGGATCCTCGTAGGGCGCATAGCTGACAAAAAGCGCATGCGAAGGACGGGACTTTGACTCCTGGGCAGTCCCGGTCTTGCCGGCGACGGCCACGGGCATGTCCGCATAGGCCTCCTTGCTCTCAATAACCCCCCTCATCCCCTGATGGATGACGTCCCAGGTGTTATTGCTGATCGATACGTGCCCCTCGATCGTCGGGGAGTAGTCCTGTATCAGGTTCCCGTCCGAATCGGTAATGCGGTCAAGCAGCGAAATGCTGTAGCTAGTGCCGCTGTTGGCCAGCGTCGTCACGTATCGGGCTAACTGCGTCGTCGTATAGGAGTGCGTCCCCTGCCCGATGGATGACGGGACGGCGTATTGGTCGGAAATGCTGGGACTTGCCTCCGGAATCTCTATGCCGGAGTTCTTGTCCATATCATACATCCTGGCATACGACTGCAGCTTCGACAAAGACAGGGAGTCAGACCAGTTGCCCTCTTCATTGATGCCCAGTTCATAAGCTACATTGGAAAAGAACACGTTGCAGGAATTTTCAATCCCGCCGACTATATTGAGGACTCCATGGCCTGACAGAAACCAGCACTTGAGGGGCGTCTCAATCAGGTCGAACGTTCCGGTACAGGTGTACAGGGTGTCATTCGTAATAACGCCCTCTTCCAGTCCCGCGGTCGTCGTTACAAGCTTGAACGTTGAACCGGGCGCGGTCGTCTGCTGGGTCGCCTTATTATAGAAAGGCCGGGACAGATCCTGCGCGAGCGTATTGTAGTAATCCACGTCCATGGAATTTGCAAGCCTGTTGTTGTCATAACCGGGGTAGGTTACGCAGGCTAAAATCTCGCCGGTTTTTGCATTCGTCACAACTGCGGAGCCCGAACACGGATCCAAGGCCAGCATGGATGGCCTTAGCGTCAGGTCATTTATTTTCGAGATAATCAGCTCATAGGCCGTATAATACCCGTCAAGGAAAGCTTCGTAATCCCCGTCTTCCTTGTCGAATACGCCTTGGTCATAGACGGCCTGGATAATCTGCGATCCCGTGATCCGGTCATCGTTCAGCAGGTACTTATACAGCTTCTTGCTGAAATCCTTATCCGTGGACAGGTACTTCTTGATATAGTCCGAGAGGCGTTCGTAAATCTCGGAGGAATCAAGATAGGTATCATCGTCATTGAAGACCGAAATATCGATCCAGTTCTTGCTTGCCGCATAGGTCAGGTATTCCCTGAGGGAAATGGTCTCATCTCGGGTCCAGGCCAGATAAGTCTCGTCCGTCTTGTCAATCGCGGTGCTGCTGAGGATGCCCGTCTGGCTCATCAGCAGGTCGTTCACGATATAGCTTTCGTATTCCTGCATCTCCTTCGTGAGATCCTGGTAGGGGAGCGGATTGCTGCCGGTAAGCTCGTTGTCAAGCAAAGAAAAGACCTCGTCCCGCTTCCGGACAAATTCCCGCTCCAGCGCCGCCTCCGCCTCAGAAGCATCCGGCTTGTCAAAATGCGTGATGTCCAGCACGTTGTTTGAGATGATGGCATTGTAGACGTCATAAATCGGAATCGCAATATCAGCGGTATCCGTAACTTCCGATTTATCGAAACTCTTTTCGTTGATAATGACGCTCTCTAAAATGCCGGCGATTCGCTGCTCAAGCATCTTGTAGGTCGCCACCTGGAGCTCCTTGTCGATAGTCAGATAAATATCGTTTCCGGCTTTCGGGCGGATCGTGGACGCTTCATCAATCTTGAGGACTTTGCCCAGGTTGTCAACGTAGACCGTCTCCTGTCCGTCAAAGCCCTGCAGATTGGTCTCCATGATTTTCTCAATGCCTGACTTTCCGACGATGGAAGCGCTGTTATAGCCGGAATTTTCTGCCTGCAGTTCGCTCAGGTCCTCTGACGACACGCGTCCCGTATATCCGATTAGAGATGCAAATGCCTCCGGCTCGTCATAGACTCTAAGCGTATCATCCACGATGTCGATCCCTTCCAAGGAGCTGCTGCGCTCCATGAGCTCTGCAACGGACTCGTCGGAAAGGTTCCTGGCAATCGGCACCGGAACGTATTTCCGATAGCTGGTCGTAAAAAGCTGGTACCGCACGTAAGTGATGTCAAGGATGTCCTGCATGGCCAGATTGAGGGGAAGCCCCGCCCCCGCAAGTTCGTCCTCCGTGTACGGCCTCTCCTCCCGAATGATGGCATATTTCTTTTCGCTTACAAGATATTTCATCATATCTTCCGCCGTCGCGTTCAATTCGTCTTCCGACATCTCGTCTATGTGGGCATAACCGAAGACGTCCGCCTTAAAACGTTCGAGCGTACGGCCGCTGCAGTCATAGGCATATTTCCCGTCGCCATCAACTATGACATGGAAATCATTGTCGAGGCTGTCGCCATGCGCTTTTAATATCTGGGAAATTCTGTAGGCTTCTCCGTTCAGCGCCAGGGCTTTCTCCCTCTTGGTATTATAGGTGCCTGAATCTTCCAGCGTCAGGGTATAGGAAAGTTCATTATAGGCCAGGAGTGCGCCGCTTCGGTCATAAATGTTCCCCCTCGTCCCCTTCAAAGTGCGGGTTTTTGTAGTCATAAGGCTGAAATTGGCCCTGTATGTGGCTCCATCGATAATCTGCAGGCGATAAAGGCGCTGAATCAAAATGACGGACATGATCGTGAAGATCAGGGCCAGAATGGTGGAGCGCTCAATATGGACTTTTTTCAGCAACGTTCTTAATCTCTTATCCAAATCGACTGCCTTTCCTCTTTTTCGCTCTCGCTTAACATATGATTAATCCGGTAAATAAGACGGTAAAAAATCAGCGTCATGATGGAAGTGAAGACCATCTCCGGGAGGATAATTTGCATAAGGTAAGTCGGGAATGCGACCCTCCCTCGAAGCAGAAAGCCTCCGATATATATTATGAAGTTCAGAAGAAAATCCCCTACTGTCACGAGTATGACGGGTATCGTGACATCTTCGTCGAAATAAATACTGGCGAAATGCCCCACGGCGTAACCTAGCAGCATGTAGAGGAGGCTGTAAATGCCGAGGATGCTCCCGAAAAAGAGGTCAAGAAAAAGGCCGCTCGCAAAACCGGCTAAAATCCCCTCTTTTTTCCCCTGCATGAAAGCTATGGAAACCGTCATCATGAGAAGAAGGTTCGGGGAGACATTTGTAAAAGTCTGAAGCTTGAAGACCGTGGACTGAAGTATAAATGCCACCCATATCAGGAGCAGCATGATCCCCTTTCTCTTCAATTAACTATTCTCCTTCGTCTGTTTCAGTTCCTGGATGACCAGGACTTCCCGTATGTTCTTGAAATCCGCAGCGGGTATGATTGTGCCATATTTTGTCAGATGGTTCGAGTCTTCCGCCACCTCGGCCACGTAGCCTATCAGGATCCCTGTCAGATACTGCGTACTGATGCTGGAAGTCACGATGTTGGTGCCTTCCTCCACGACATTTCCCCTGTCCCTAAGCTCCGAGAAATCAATCCTCCCGTTGGACATGGAGGCCAGATTTCCGGAGACGATGCACGTGTCGGAGGTCGTGGCGATCATCGCGCTGATATTGTTCTCATCGTCTATGATGGAGCGGACACTGGACCAGTGGTCTCCCGTCTCCGTAATGATGCCGACAAGGCCGCCTCCCGATATGACGTTCATGTTCACGGCCAGGCCGTCGGCCTTGCCCTTGTTTATCACGAACGTGCTGTACCAGTTTCCCGGATCTTTCGCGATGACGGAAGCGGCAACCTTCGTGTATTCGGGGTACTCCCGGTCGAGCTTGTACAATTCCTCGAGCCGGGTGAGTTCTTCCTGGCACTGGATCAGGCGGTTATTATCCTCCGTCAGCTCATCGATCCTGGCCTGCAGTTCTTCGTTCTCGTTCTTCAGCTTCCGGACATTCCTGAAACCCGAAGCCCACCCGTTCATGACGGTCCCGATACGGTTCACCCCGTTCTGGAAGGGCGTGACGAACATGCTTGCCGCGTTTCTGATCGGGGACGGAACGGCGGACGTCGTCAGCGTTCCGAGGATCATAATAAAACACAGTATGCCCAGAGCGACAAGAAGATGCCTGCTTTTAATTTTGATGGATATCCTGCTTTTCTTCATATCTGCTTTATTTCTTCTTTCCTATCGTATACGCCCATTTCTGGAGTTCTTTATTTCGGATGAGTTCTGCAAGCCCCCGGATTGTGCACATCTCGTAGTATCCCGAAAGGTTTACCGGACACCCGATGACGCGCCTTAAGTACCTGTCAATATAAGGAATCCGCGTCGTCCCTCCGGTCAGATATATGCCCTCGGCCGCGACGGATTCCCGAATCTGCGGCGGAATGCGTTCCAGAAACGTTCGAATCCCGGATGAAAGCTGGGAAATCTGGCCTTCCACGGCGAAACTCACCAGTTCGGAACGGATGGTTCCCTGCCTGGGCAGGCCCGAGAGGGTGTTCATACCGGTCACCTGCCTGGTTTCCCGGATATCCTCCCCCATCGTTGCCAGGACCGCTTTTAAGCGCCTTGCCGTCTTTCTACCTATTATAAGATTCTCCTGGCGTCTGATTTCATTGCATATCGCCTCGTTCAGATGCTGGCCGCCGATGGCGATCTCCGTGCTGATAATTACCTGGCCGTTGGCGATGACGGAGATGTCCGTATTCTGGCCCCCGATATTGACGATCATGGACCCCCTGGTCGTCTGCGCATCGATTCCGAGCGCAATGGCGTCGCAGATAGGCCGGTCCACAAGGTAGACTTTCGGATTCCGGAAATACCCGGCATGGCTGATGGAATAGTATGTCCTTTTCTCAATTTCGGACATATTCACAGGGGCGGAGAAAAAAATCATGGGCGCATAGCCCGCGCTTCTGTCCGCCCGTCCGATCATGGTATGAAGGACATATTCAACCTGGGCGACGTCCGCGATCCTGCCGTTCATGACCGGCCGTGCCACAAGGATGTTGTCAGGCGCTTTTTCGTACATTTCAAATGCGTCATCCCCAACGGCAAGCACCTGCCTGCCGTTTCGGATGGCGATCATGTTTTTCTCAGCAATGGTCTGCCCGGTATGGTGGCAATAGACCTTGACGGCGCTGGTTCCCAAGTCAACGCCGAATGCATTATGGATTATCATTTACTCCCCTTCTTTAAGGATACCGTTTTCCATAAAGCTGATGTAGCGCTTATCTCCTATAACGATGTGGTCCAGAAGGCGGATATTCAGAAGCTTGCCGGCCTCCCTGACCCTTTCTGTCAGCAGGATGTCTTCCTCGCTCGGCGACGGATCGCCGCTCGGATGATTATGGACAAGGATAATGCTGACCGCCCTGTAACGCAGAGCCGTCAGGAAAAGCTCCCTGGTGGAGAGGACGGCATAATTGACCGTTCCCTTCGAGATGCACTCATCCCCTATGAAATTGTTTTTCGTATCCAACATCATGCAAAACAGACTTTCCTTCTCTTCGTGCCTGAGCTGTTCCATGTAATAATCAGCTATGGAACAGGGATCGGAGAATGAAAGCTCCTGTTTTGCGCTGTACATCGCGATTCTCTTTGACAGTTCCCCCACGCATTTCAGCTGGATTGCTTTAACCTGGCCGATTCCGGGAAGCTCCGTGAGTTCCTGGATGGACAGATGGCACAGGGCGAGCAGGCCGGTATCCGACCTGGACAAGTGCAGGATCTTATTAGCAAGCTCAATGGCGCTCGTCCCCACTGTTCCGGACCTGATGATGACGGCCAAAAGCTCCGCATCCGAAAGGGAAGCCGGGCCGTACATGAGGCATCTCTCATACGGCCTGTTGAAATCCGCGTTTTTTTCCTTCAATAAATCTTTCATAACACCCGCTTTCTTCCTGTGGATCCATCGTAAGAGAACCAGGATGGCGATTCCTGCTCCACGGATGAACCCTTTTGCCGCGAACAGATGAAAACAGGCATTTGCATTTTAGCATAAAACAAAAGGGATGTACAAGAATTAGGAAATTTTTCGGAATCTTTTAACAATTGACTCGGCACAGCGCAGGCCGTCCATCGCCGCCGAGACGATGCCGCCGGCGTAGCCCGCGCCCTCCCCGCAAGGGTAAAAGCCCTGCATGGCGGACTCGCACGTTTCATCCCTCGGTATCCGGACGGGAGATGACGATCGGCTTTCAATGCCGCTTATTATGGCATCCGGGCGGTCGAATCCCTTGATTTTGGTTCCGAACATTCGGATGCCTTCGCCGATGTCCTGTGCTGCAAATGCGGGCAGCATCTTTCGTACATCCGCAAATGCCCGCTCTCCCTTCGTGCAGGATGCAAATTCCCCATAGGACGAACTCACAGTTCCTTTCATGAAATCCGCATAGAGCTGCTGGGGAATTTTCCCCTGCCCGGCCGCAAATGCAGCCCGCTCTAGCTGCCTCTGAAATTCGATGCCGGAGAGCGATGCGGGAACGCCGGGGGAAACATAAGGGACATAGTCCTCAGGGGAAACGGTTACAATGAGGGCGCTGTTGGCATTTGCCGAATTTCTGTCGGAATAACTCATGCCGTTTACGGCGAGCAGCCCCGCCTCCGATGAGGCGTTCACGACATAGCCGCCCGGGCACATGCAGAAGGAATAGACCCCTCTTCCGTCCCGCGCTTTTCCGGCCAGCTTGTAGGCAGCAGGCCCCAGATCGTCTCCGGAGGACCTCCCGTATTGGGATAGGTCTATCATGCTCTGGGGATGCTCGATGCGGACGCCGAATGCGAAAGCCTTGGGTTCCATGGCGAGGCCGGTCTTTGATAGCATGGCAAATGTATCCCTGGCGGAATGGCCCGGCGCAAATACGCAGGCTTCGCAGGGGATTCTCTCTTTCTCATTCACCGTCACTGCGCAAATCTTGCCATAGGCAAATTCAAACCCGGTCGCCTTCGCATGGAAGCGATACTCGCCTCCGAGCGTCTCAATCTCCGCTCTCATTCGTTTCAGGATGCCCACGAGCACATCCGTCCCCACATGGGGTTTCTGGTCATACAGGATGGTTTCGTCCGCCCCGAAAGCGGCAAATGTTTCCCGGACGTATTTCGCCCGAAAAAGGGGATCTTTGACGGACGTATTCAGCTTTCCGTCGGAAAATGTGCCGGCTCCCCCCTCGCCAAACTGGACATTTGTATCCGGGTCGAGGGTGCCTCCCATCCAGAAGGCATTCACTTTTCCCGTCCTCTCTGACACGTCCCCGCCTCGCTCCAGAATGAGGGGGCGGTAGCCGCATTTGGCCAGAAGATAAGCGGCGAAAAGGCCGGCGGGACCGCTGCCGATGACGACCGGACGGTTTTTCAGAGGTTTGTTTCCAGAAGCCGGAAATTGGTATTCCTCATCAGGGGTAGACATAATCTGATTATGTCTACCATTCCGCTTTTTAAGTGTCTTGTTTCCCGTTTCGACATCGACGGTATATATATAGAAGAGATCCGGCTTCTTCCTGGCATCCAGCGACCGCCTGTGGATGCGCAGATCCTGGATGTCCGACTCCCGCATGCGAAGGACCTCGGCAGCGGCCTTTACCAGACCATCTTTTCCCGCCGTAACGGGCAGTTTCATATCTTTAATTCTGTACATGTATCCTCCGGACAGACCAATCTGTATCATTCCAACTTTACGGTTGCTTTTATTTATCCGTTGCCCGACACCTTGTCATCCTGAGCGAAGCGAAGGATCTTATACCTGCAGCATACGTTATACATAAAAGATCCTTCGCTTACGCTCAGGATGACAAAACTTCCAGTCCAACCGTACTGATCGAATTTATCCCTCTGCAGCATTCTTTCCGGCCAAATAGCCGGTCGACCAGGCGAACTGTAAGTTCCAACCCCCGCACTCTCCGTCAATATCCAGCATTTCGCCGGTAATATAGAGGCCAGGCGTGATTTTTGACTCGCAACTTGAGGAGTCAATTTCTCCGGTAAGCACGCCTCCGGCGCAGGACTGGGCAAGTGGGAATCCCTGGCTGCCTGTCACCTTAACGGCAAATTGCTTGACAGCTAAGGCCAAGGCGTACGTATCCTTCCAAGGCTCATTTCCATCCGCATCGTCAGCATGATCTTTCAACAGTTGGAAAGCTCTGGCCGCTACCGCATGGATTAATTTTTCCGGAAGAATCCCTACAAGAAGATCCGACATGGAAGCGCCTGGACGGTATTTCATCCTGCTCTCCAGTAGCAGGCAAAGCGCCTCCAGCTCAAGTTCCGGAAAAAAGTCCAGAACGATGCAAGCGCCAGCCCCGCCCTCGATGAGGCGCAAGGTCCGACCGCTGATGGCAAATACAGGTATGCCGGAGATGCCATAAGCGGTTAATTGGACTTGGCCATAGGCATTTGCGATATATATTCTGTCCTTCTCAGTATAGAGGGAGACATTTGCATTGACCCTAACGCCGGTCCATTTGTACGTATTGGCCTGCTGAACGTTCAGCGGCACAAGGGCGGGAATCGGTTTAGCAAGTCTGTGTCCCAGCTCAGTTGAGAGTTCAAAGCCATGCAGGGGAAGCTGGCTTGCCGACAGGGAAGCGGCGCTGCCGCAGGCCAGGATTACCCTGTCCGCTTCATACTGCCAGGTCTTCGAATAGGCGGCAAAGACGGTGCCGTTCTTCTCGATTTTCAGTATTTCCTCACTGCACTTGATCTTGACGTGCAGTTCTTCACAGCGCCAAAGCAGGACTTGCAGCACGGACGTTGCGGTCTCAGAGCGCGGGTACATCCAGCCGTTTTTATTTGTCGTATAGATGCCAAGCTTCGTGAACTTCCTGATGGCATCCTGCGGAGTAAAGGCTGCGAGGACGGCATTTGCAAATTCCCGCTCCGTCCCGTGATAGACATAGGAAGAGTCGCCGATATTTGTGAAATTGCAGCGGCCGTTGCCGGTCATCAGAAGCTTATGGCCCGGTTTCTTCCCCTTTTCCACCACGGTGACATCCGCCCCGCATTCGGCAGCAGTGATGGCGGCAAAGAGGCCGGAGGCTCCGGCTCCGATGACGAGGATCCTGTTCCTGGTTTTCATGAAATTCTTTCCTTCTTATTATAGCTTTCACGAAACTGCTCAGCACCCCCTGTCATTCTGAGCGTAAGCGAAGAATCTTTAATATAAAAGTACGCTTTGGGTTTAAGATCCTTCGCTTACGCTCAGGATGACGTGCATTACGATGACCTACTGACTCTTTACCATAAAAGTATGCTTTGGGTTTAAGATCTTTCGCTTACGCTCAGGATGACAGGCATTACGGTGACCTACTGAGCAGTTATACTTTCACAATTACAACTTTCAAAATTCACAAAACGAGGCAGTTTCTTCTCTTTAGCAAATCATCCCGAAATCCTGAGAAGTCCCGCATTCTTCATGGACTGGAGGGACATGAGTATCCCGAGTTTGGCTGACGGCCATGTAAGCCCTCCCTGGAAATAGACGTTGTAAGGCGGGCGAATCGGACCATCGGCCGACAGCTCTATGGAGGAGCCGGATACAAATGCGCCGGCCGCCATGATGACCGGATCGTCATAGCCGGGCATATCCCACGGCTCTGGCGTGACATGGGAATCCACCGGCGCCGCTTTCTGGATGCCCCGGCAAAATGCGATGACGGCTTCCGCCGATCCGAGGGTCACGGCCTGAATGATATCATGACGTGGTTCGGCGCCATCCGGCAGGACGTCAAATCCAAGCCGCTCATAGGCATTTGCAGCAAAAATGGCTCCCTTGAGGGCGGCCGCCGTCACGACAGGAGCCATGAAAAACCCCTGATACATGGCAGAGTTCAATCCCAAGGACGGCCCCACCTCGCTGCCAAGGCCCGGACAAGTCATCCGGAAGGAGGCATTTTCAACATACTCTTTCTTTCCCGCAATATAGCCGCCGACCGGAGCCAGGCCGCCGCCGGGATTCTTTATCAGCGAGCCTACGATCAGGTCCGCCCCGAGATCCGAGGGTTCTATTCTCTCTACAAATTCGCCGTAACAATTGTCGACCATGACGATGATATCAGGCCTGACGGAATGGATGCGCTCTATCGCCTGGCCGATCTGGCTGACAGACAACGTTTTTCTGGTATCGTAGCCTTTCGACCGCTGGATTGCCGCCATCCTGGTCTGGGGTTTTATTGCGGCGCAAATGCCGTCAAGGTCAAAGTTGCCGTCCGGAAGCAAATCCACCTGATGATAGGTAACGCCGTACTCGGCAAGGCTTCCCCTCGATGGACGGATTCCAATGACCTCCTCCAGGGTATCATAAGGCTTGCCCGATACTGACAGCAACTCATCTCCCGGACGAAGATTGCCGGCGAGGGCTATGGACAAGGCGTGCGTCCCGCAGGCAATCAATGGGCGGACGAGCGCCGCTTCCGTGTGAAACGTCTTGCTGTAGACGTCCTCCAAAGTATCCCTTCCCAGGTCGTTATAGCCGTAGCCGGTAGTTCCCTGCAGACAGGCTTCGCTGACACGGCACTCATGCATGGCTCTGATAACCTTGAGCTGGTTGTATTCTGCTGTTTCATCAATTTGCAGGAAACGCTCCCTGAGGGAATCATTGATGCTTTCTCCAAATCGATAGACATCCTCATCGATGCCAAGAGATGTGTACATTTTCTCCATCTTTTTTCTCCTAACTATCAAGAAGCAAATCTTCGCAGAACGGGCACGTTCCTTCTCTTGCGGCGTTTTGCCATTTTTCCACAAGGATACTCCTAAGCGTCTATCCTGTTTTAGACAGGGCGTATGTTTTTTAGAAAGATCCTTCGCTACGCTCAGGATGACAAGGGTGGAGATTATTCTTTAAATCCATTCCCCATCGTCTCTGATCAGCGTATACTCGCAGACAAGGGCGAAGATTATTTATTCTTTAAAACTATTCTCTGGACGACTATGAACAACATGCCGCTATATGGTCCACGATTTGCATGGTATCGTTGCCGTAATCCTCCCGATTTATCCAGACGGCCTCTTTCTCCCTCTTGAACCATGTCAATTGGCGTTTCGCATAGTGCCTCGAATCCCGTTTCAGGATACGAACGGCTTCGCTGAGATCATATTTGCCGTCAAGGTAATCCAGCATCTCCTTATATCCAAGCCCCTGCATGGATACCATATCCCGGCGAAGCCCCATTGCCTGCAGGTATCTGACTTCATCCAGAAGCCCCATCTCCATCATAAAGTCGACTCTCCGGTCGATTCTCTCGTAGAGCGTCTGCCGGTCACAGGTGACTACAAAAAAGTGAAGGTTATAGGGGGAAGTCCTGCCGCTCTCCCTGGCATTATGGTCAGACATTGTCTCCCCGGTCTCGCGGTAGTATTCCAAAGCCCGGATCACCCGTTTCAGATTGTTCGGGTGGATAGACTTAGCGGATTCGGGATCGATTTCCTGAAGCCGCCTGTGAAGGGCTTCCGATCCTGCTCTTTCCGCATAGGCGGCAAGCTCCCTGCGGTAGTTTTCGTCTGCGCCTGAATCCGAGAAGTCTATGTCATAGGCCACGGCCTGGATATAGAAGCCCGTACCCCCACAAAGAATGGGCGTTTTTCCTCGGCTTTGAATGCTTTTAATGCACTCTTTAGCTTCATGGGCATACCTTGCTACATGAAACTCCTCCGTCGGCTCCGCCACATCAATCATGTAATGGGGGATGCCCATCATCTCCTCAAGCGTGATTTTGGCTGAACCGATATCCATGTATTTGTAGACTTGCATAGAATCGGCGGAGACGACTTCTCCGCCGATTTTCCTGGCAAGTTCCACTGCTATCTCGCTTTTCCCGGAGGCCGTCGGACCGCCGATTACGATGAGCGTATTATCTTTTCCGGACAAATTCCGCACCTGCTTTCATAATCTTTATCGAACTGTATGGTTGGGCTTGGATTTCGGCTCATGGGGACGGTCCTTTTGGACCAAAATTTTTTGGTCCAAAAGGACCGTCCCCACGGGCCGAAATTTTTTGGTCCAAAAGGACCGTCCCCGCGGG
>JAUMWM010000159.1 GCA_030529705.1 Lachnospiraceae bacterium | reverse complement strand
ACAGTATAATATAATTTGTGCCCCCCGCACCGTGCCAAAACGGGGCCCGGGGGCGGGCGCTTTTGGGATATAATGTTTGGCCCCAAAAGGCCCCGTCCCCGCGGGCCGAAATTTTATTCCCTCCCGTCCCAGCAATATGTGCACAGCATGTCTTCGGGAATTCCGACAGAGGCTAACATATCGTCGAGGCGGTTGTATCTCAGGGAAGTGAATCCCATCTCCTCGCAGATGGCGTCTAGCATGCGGTGGTAGCGGTCCGTGTCGGGATTTGCATAGTCATCCAGGATGGTGCGGTCAACATCGCCGCCCTCCAGGCTGCAAATCTTCCTTCTGGCTATCAGCTCCATCTCGGATGTCGCCCGGGAAAAGCTGATATACTTGCAACCGAAGAGAATCGGCGGGCAGGCCGGCCTGACATGGACCTCGCGGGCCCCGCTTCGATAGAGGAACTCAGTTGTCTCGCGCAGCTGCGTCCCGCGGACGATGGAGTCATCGATGAGAAGGATTCTCTGGTTGTCAATGAGTTCCTGGACCGGTATCAGCTTCATTTTTGCAATCAGGTCCCGCCTCGTCTGGATGGTGGGCATAAACGACCTGGGCCAGGTCGGCGTGTACTTGATAAACGGGCGGGAGAAGGGGACGCCGGATTCATTTGCATAACCGATGGCATGGGCGGTTCCGGAATCCGGCACGCCGGCAACGGAATCAATCTCCTTCCGGCTCATTTTGTCCCGCTTCGCAAGATAGCTGCCGCACCGGACCCGCATGCCCTCGACGGAAACGCCTTCATAGCTCGAGGCAGGGTATCCGTAGTAGACCCACAGGAACGTGCAGATCCGCATTTTCTTGCCCGGGGCTGCCAGGGTCTGGACGCCTTCCGGGGTCATGACGCATATCTCGCCGGGGCCCAGCTCCTTGTAGTCTCTATAGCCGAGGTTCAGGTAGGCAAATGCCTCGAAGCTCGCACAGAAGCCCTCTTCCTTTTTCCCTATGACGAGCGGCGTCCTGCCGAGGCGGTCCCTGGCGCAGTAGACTCCTATGGGGGTCAGCAGGAGGATCGTCATGGAGCCGTCAATCACTTCCTGTGCATATTTTATCCCCTCGACTAGATTGTCCTTCTGGTTAATGATTGCCGCTACAAGCTCCGTGGCATTGATGATGCCGCCGCTCATCTCGTGGAACTGCATGCCCTGATTGCCCAAGATCTTGTCGGCAAGAGCGTCGATATTGTTGATGCGCCCGACCGTCGTGATGGCGTACGTGCCGTGGTGGGAGCGGACGATCAGCGGCTGAGGTTCATAGTCAGAGATGCTTCCAACGCCCATATGGCCGGACATTTCGTTCACGTCCCGTTCAAATTTTGTGCGGAACGGGCTGTTTTCGATATTGTGGATGGCCCGGTTGAAGCCGTCCTGGCCGAATACAGCCATGCCGGCTCTTCTGGTGCCGAGGTGCGAGTGGTAATCTGTTCCGAAAAATAGGTCAAATACGCAGTCTTCTTTTAATGCTGAAGCAAAAAATCCTCCCATAAATCCTCCTAAAAGTATGAAAGACTTCTTTCGCAATCGCCTGTGGAAACGGATTCCATGACCGCAAGTATGAATGGTTTCTTTCATAATCGTCTGCGGAAACGGTTCCATGACCACTAGGTTGATGAAAGATATAGCGGCATCAAGATATGCCAAGGAATTCTTTGCGGTTATTATAACAAATTTTGTTAAAAGCGCATGTATTTTTTTTCGTAACGAACGTATTGTAACAGTTCACCCTTCGAGCAAAATACCTTTCGGATATGCACAGCTTGTCATCCTGAGCGTAAGCGAAGGATCTTTCACGGAAGGCGACCAGTCAGTGAAGATGAAAGATCCTTCGCTAACGCTCAGGATGACAAAGCTTTCATGCTCAAAATAGCTATTATGACGAAAAGGGTGAACTGTTACTTGTCATTCCGGCTATGCTAACCGACGACAACGCAGCAATGGCTAAAAGGACGGGCGTTTTCATGCAGCAGAAATTACGAATTGCTGTACTAAAGATTACGCCCCTGCGAAACGAAATAGTATTCCAACCACGGCCGAAATGGCCAGGAAGGCAATGGGATGCCATTTTAGCTTTCGCATTGCGATGAAGAGGATGACTGCGAGAAGCAGCTGCGGGAATTTGAAGAATCCCAAAATATCCCCCTCCGTGAGAGCGGGAAGATTGATGAGGGCGACCTTCACGACGTTGATACCGGCGGCGGAAATCATGGCAATGGAGGCCGGACGCAGCCCGTAGAAGGCACGCGCCACGTAGCGGCTGTCCCGGAACTTCTCCAGGAAACGGGAGATCAAGAGGATGATGATGACGGAGGGGCAAGCAAGCCCGAACGTGGCGATGCAGCCGCCCGCTATGCCGCCGGTTATATACCCCGCATAGGTGGACATGTTGATTCCGATGGCGCCCGGCGTGCACTCCGAGATGGCGATCATGTCCGCGATGTCGGAATGCGTGAACCAGTGCGTGTTATTGGACATTTCATATAGGAAGGGGAGAGTAGCCAGCCCGCCGCCGACAGAAAAAAGCCCGGTTTTGAAGAATTGAAAAAAGAGCTGCAGATAAATCATTTTTACCTCTTTTCTGGATTCGCGCATATGTGCGGGAACCGTTTATGGTAGATTTGAAACAAAGTTTCAAACTTTATCCTTGCCGAAAAAGATGCCGAATACGCCCGCCGCTATGACCATGGCAAATGCCGGAACCGACGCCGGAAGCACTGCGGAGAAGACCATCAGGAGGAAGATGGCCAGGTAGAGCGCGAAGGCCGTCCGGTCAACCACCGACTTTTTCCAGAGTTTCAGGACCGCTTCCAGGATGAGGACGCAGACGCAGACGCGGATGCCGGCAAATGCATTTTTCACCACGGCCAGTTCCGCAAAATTGCTAAGGAACGAGGCGATGAGGAGTATAATTGCGATGGGACAGGTGAGGAAGCCGGCCGTGGCGATGATGCCGCCCGCGACGCCGCCTTTTTTGTTGCCTATGAACGTGGCCACGTTCAGGGCTATGAGGCCGGGGGTGCATTGCCCGATAGCGAAATAATCCATCAGTTCATCCGTGGTGACCCAGCCCCTTTTCTCGGCTAGGTCCCGCTCGAGGAGGGGGAGCATGGCATAGCCGCCGCCGAAATTGACGAGGCCGATTCGAAGGAAGGCAAGATAGAGGTCGAGTAGAATGTTCATTTGCAAGTCAGTTCCTTTCATGGTATTTGTACCATTATATCACATTATCGGTGGAGAGGCGCGGTTTTCGGTCCGCGGGGACGGTCCTTTTGGGGCAAAAATTTTTGACCCAAAAGGACCGTCCCCGCGGGCCGAAAACAACCCTTTTGGCGATGCATCTTGACTTTTCGTGCCTATTCCCATACACTTGAATCAGCAAAGTATAAGGAGGAATGTATTTTCCATGGATGAAGGGGGATTGACGCCCTGGCTCATATCCGCGCTGCTCATTCTGTTCGCGGATTACATCGCCGTCTGCGAGACGGCCCTCGCATCGGCATCGAAAGTGAAGATGAAGACGCTGGCGGAGCACGGAAATAAGAAAGCAGTGCAGGTACTTGACGCCCTTGAACACTTCGACCGCACGATCAGTGCGATCCTTATTCTGACAAATATTGCGCATCTTGCAACCGCATCCCTTGTCACGGTTGCCGTCACCCGGAGGTGGGGGCTTAGCGCCGTCACGGTCAGCACGATCCTGACCTCTCTTGTGGTGTTTTTCTTTGGAGAGATGCTTCCCAAGAGCATAGCAAAAAAATACAGCAACAGCCTGGCCCTGTGGTGCATAGGACCCTTAAGCATTCTTGTGAAAATCCTGACCCCGGGCACTGCGATTCTAGCGGCTATCGGAAATTTCGCCAGCCGGTTCACGAAAGGGGATCCGGAAATCTCCGTCACAGAGGATGAGATCCACGACATCATTGATGACATGACGGAATCCGGAACGCTGGACGAGGAGCATGGCGACCTCATCTCATCCGCGCTGGAATTCAATGACATCACGGTGGAGAGCATCCTGACTCCCCGGGTTGACGTGACAGCCATTGACATCAATGACGACCCGGCAAATATTCTCGAAATCGTGCGGAACACGAACCACAGCCGCCTGCCGGTATATGATGGAAGCATAGACAACATCATAGGGATTCTCAGAATCAGGAGGTATCTCCGGGCCTACATAGGATCCCAATCGAAAACCGGCGAGGAAAACATCTTAAAGCTCCTCGATGAGCCGCTATATGTGACGGAGAGCGCCAAGGTAGACGAAATCCTTCCGGAGATGTCCGCGCAGAAACAGAACATCGCCATCGTCTCGGACCACTTCGGAGGGACGGCCGGCATTGTGACGGTGGAGGATATCGTGGAGTCCCTGGTCGGCGAAATCTGGGATGAGGAGGACGAGGTCGAGGATCCTTATGTCTATATGAAGAATGGGAACTATATGGTGGATGCCGAGGAGACGGTGGAGGATGCATTTGAATTCATCGGCTTCAAAGATCCGGAAAATGACGAGAGCCTGACGAACAAGCGCCTCGGAGAATGGGTCTATGAGCATTTTTCCATGATTCCGAAAGCGAAAGAGCACTTTGAATACCATGGTCTTCGGGTCTATGTCGCAAGGATGGATCACAACCGGATACGGAAGGTCATGATCGCACCGGACCATGCGGACAAAAGCCGTCATGAAAGCGAGAATCAGGGAGACCGGTTTGCCGGAAACCGGATTCGCGAAAGCCTGGCGGAACGTTTTGCAGGACGGCAGGTTTCGGAATCGGAACCTGAATCCGGACATGCTGCGGGAAATCGGAACGGGAAGGCCCGCGAGGAGAGAGGAGGCGACAGGGGATGATTACATATATTGTCATAGCGGGCATCATTCTCTGCATCTATCTGTCGGGATTTTTCTCGGGTTCGGAGATGTCCTACTCCTCCTGCAATACCATGCGCCTCGAAAACGAGAAGGAGGAAGGGTCGAAAAGGGCGGGCGTTGCGCTCTTTATTGCGGAGCATTTTGACGACGCCCTCGGCGCCATCCTGATTGGCAACAATCTGGTCAACATCGCGTGCTCGTCGCTTGGATCCGTGGCGGTGATCCTGATAGCCGGCACGGACAAATACGCCTGGATCGCAACCGCGCTCATAACCGTTGCGGTCATTATTTTCGGGGAGACGATTCCGAAAATCAAGACCAAGAAAGGCGCAAATACCTATGCCAAGAAATATGCATATCCGATCCGGATTCTGATGATCGTTCTAAGGCCGCTCGTTATCATCGTGGTAGGGCTCGTGTACCTGGTCACCCTTCCCATGAAGGGAGAGGAGGTTGAGGATCCGGATGAAAAGAGAGACGAGCTGCACTCCATCATCGAGACGGCCGAGGATGAGAGCGTCATCGATGAGGATGAGAGCGAGCTTGTCCAGGCGGCGATAGAATTTCGAGACATATCCGCCAGGCAGGCGATGACAGCCAGGGTGGACGTCCTGGCAATCGATGTGGAGGACTCGGACGAGGAGATTCTGGATATCATCAGCAGATCCCACTATACCAGGATACCGGTGTACGAGGGGAGCATAGACCACATCGTCGGGGTGCTGCATTTGAACAAATACCTGAAAGCCCTGACCGAGGGAAAGGAGACGGATATCCGCTCCCTGCTCATGGAGCCTTGCTACATCTACAAGACGATGAAGCTTCCGGAGGTTCTCGCAGCTTTCCGCAAGGCCAGGCAGCATCTGGGCATCGTCGTGGACGAATACGGCGGCACGCTGGGAATCATATCGATGGAGGATGTCTTGGAGGAAGTCGTGGGCGAAATCTGGGATGAGACGGATACGGTCGAGGACGGGATTGTAAAAAGGAGCGACGGCCTCATAGAGATGGACGGCGACACGGCCATAGGGGAACTGCTGGATCTTGCGGGTATCCGAGAGGAGGAGTTTCCGTTCGAGAGCAAGACGGTCGGGGGCTGGACGATTGAGGAGTTCGGAAGGTTCCCTGAGGAGGGGGAGAAGTTCACTTATGCGGGGATGACCGTCACGGTCCTGAGGATGGATGAGAGGCGCGTGGGGAGAGTGCTGGTAACTTTGTAGGCATTTTGGGGCGAGCGCAGTAGGGATAAGATTTGCCAGCTGAAACATTATTTATGGGTAATTGCTCAGCATCTCATGTCATTCTGAGCGTAATCGAAGAATCTTTACCATAAGCATATGTTTTACGTTTAAGATCCTTCGCTTACGCT
>JAUMWM010000158.1 GCA_030529705.1 Lachnospiraceae bacterium | reverse complement strand
GTCCTTTTGGGACGATTTTTTTCGTCCCAAAAGGACCGTCCCCGCGGGCCGAAAATCCTCACTCCCTGCTTTCCGGCTCGTCGCTCTCGGATGGGATCGGCATAGACCGCCTCTCCGGAAGCGCAAGCCCCAGCGCCTGCATGGCCACGTCGTTAATCGTGGCGACCGGAACAATCTCCAGCTTCTCCTTCGTCTCCTCGGGAACGTCCTCAAGGTCCGGCATGTTCTGCTTGGGAATCAGCACCTTCCGAACACCGGCCCTGACGGCGGCCATCAGCTTCTCCGGCAGGCCGCCGATCGGCAGCACCTCGCCGCGCAGCGATATCTCCCCGGTCATGGCCAGGTAGCGATTGACCTCTATTCCCGTGACAAGCGAAGTCACGGCCGTAAACATAGTTATGCCGGCCGAGGGACCATCCTTCGGAACGGCTCCCTCCGGAATGTGGATATGGATGTCATAGTGCATAAAGTCAAGATTTTTATCGACAAATATCGCCTTCACCAGGCTCACCGCCGTCTCCGCCGACTCGCGCATGACGTCTCCGATCTGCCCCGTCAGATGAATCTGCCCCGTCCCCTTCATGGCCACGGTTTCGATGAAGAGAATCTCACCGCCTGCCTGGGTCCATGCAAGGCCCGTCGCTACGCCCGGCGGGTTGACCTTCAAAATCTTGTCATGGTTAATCTTTTTCCTGCCGAGGAACCCTTCCACGTCCTTATCCTTGACGATGACGGGCCTTACTTCCTCCTCCACGATACGGACGGCGGCCTTCCTGCAGACGGCAAGAAGCTGCTTTTTTAAGCCCCTCACGCCGGCCTCCATCGTGTACTCATCGATGATTTTCTTGATTGCGCCATTTGTAAACCGAATGTCTTCTTTGTCAAGCCCCGTCTCCTCGATCGCCTGGGGGACGAGGTGCCTTTTTGCAATCTGGAAATGCTCCACCGGCGTGTACCCTGGCAGATCAATAATTTCCATTCGGTCAAGAAGCGGCTTCGGAATCATGTCCCAGCTATTTGCCGTACAGACGAAGAACACATGGCTCAAATCATAAGGCAGGTCCACGTAATGATCCGTAAACGTGGAATTCTGCTCCGGATCCAGCACTTCCAAAAGCGCGGCAGACGGATCCCCATTATAGCTGGATTGCAGTTTGTCGACCTCGTCGAGGACGACGACCGGATCCATGGCCCCGCTCCTCTTGATGCCCGTCATGATGCGGCCCGGCATGGATCCTATATATGTCCTCCTGTGGCCGCGGATTTCCGCCTCGTCCCGGATGCCTCCCAGGGAAATCCTGACGTACTTCCTCCCTAGGGCCTCCGCTATGCTCTTGCCCATAGAGGTCTTTCCGGTACCCGGAGCTCCGACCAGCAGCAAAATCGAGCCATTCTGCTTACCCTTAAGGGAGATGACGGCCAGATGCTGCAGGATACGCTCCTTCACCTTTTCAAGCCCATAATGATCCCTGTCCAGTATCTTCCGGGCTTTTTTCAGGTCAATCTTCGAAGGCTCGCCGACCTCCCATGAGAGGGAGGTGATAAAGTCGAGATAGTCATAAAGCGAGTTATACTCGGCCCCATTGGTGGGTTCCTGCTCAAAACGGCGGAGCACCCTTTTGGCTTCCTTCTGCACTTCCTCCGGCATGCCGCAGTGCTCAATTTTGTATTTGAAACTAGTCTCGTCCTCCTCCGCCTCCGGATTCATATTGTCCAGTTCCTTCTGCAGGATGCCAATCTGCTTCTGGATGGCGGCCTTCTTGTAATTGTTATTTTCCTCGTCATCGCGATTTGCCAGATCAATCTGAAGATCCACCGTGCTCTTGAAGCGGAGCAGCGCGTCATGCACCATCGACCCCCTTTCCTTGAAGGAGTTCGTTTCCAGCAAGGCATATTTCTCTTCCGGAGTCATGTCGAAAAACTGGCAGAAAGCGGATGCAAATTCATTCACCGTCTTGATCGTCTTTATGAACTCAATGGCATACTCTCCCCCGCGGATATTCGAGGCAAGCTCCATAGCCTTCCGCCGAAGTTCGTCAAGAAGATGCCTTTCACCCTCCGAAGTGACGTCCATGACTTCGTCCACGACTTCCGTCAGGCAGGATATCTTTCCATCCTCATTCAGGAAATCATGGATTCTCACTTTCTCATGCGTAATCAGATGGACAATAGCCCCCATCCTGCTCTCTTCAATTTCAACCACGTCCGCATGGACGCCATATTCATGGCAGGTCTCCGCAGTCACCTCTTCCGCGTCTTTGCCTTCCCGGAGAGGCACAATGACGACTTTCCTCCCGGGCTCGCCGAACGCCTCCTTCTCCCTGTCTCCAAGTCCGCCCATATTCAGCCGGTAGTCCACATCCGGAAGTATAACCGTATCGTAAACAGGGACCAGGGTCCTTCTATCTTCCATATTCATATCCAAGTAATCACCTCCTGCGGTGTTGTTAGCAACCATTCTAATCGAGTGCTAATATCTTAACACATTGAAGGTATTTGTCAAGCCCATGTTGCAGACAGGAAATTGGCATTTTTATCAAGCCCATGCCACAACGTTCGTCACCAGCATGGCAAATAGCGCAAAAACCGACATATACCCGATAAAGCCGTCATAGTCCCCCATCCTTCCCCCAATGGGCAAATGCGCCATCAGAAGATAAAGGATCGGCAGAAGCGGCAGCATGTAGCGGCTCTGCATGCCGATGATCTCTTTGCCCCCCACGTCCGTCGAGATGATGTAGAGCGACAGAATGAGGGCCAGGACCTCGATAACATATAGAATCAGGGCAAATGCAACAAGCCCCATATGCCTCCGCTCTCCATCCGGGCGGTCTTTCGTCAGAAATGCGGTAAAAATCGGAAGAACGGCGCAAATTCTGGCAACCCCTTCGACGCCGGCCCCGTCCTGCAGCGTCTTGACGCTTCCCGTCAGGCAATATATGTTCTGGTCCAAAAAGTTTAGCACGAGCCGGCCCGTGATGACGGGGTGCTGCATGACATACGCAATTTGCCCCATCGTATCCGTGCTGGAAGCCAGCCTTGTATCATTGTACGTGAACTCCCGCAGCAAAACGGCCTGGCCGACGCCCATGAGGCCAAGCAGCGCCATACAGATAAGCAGCACGGCGCTTCTTTTCCGAAGAGACATGCTCTTTGACGGAATCAGGAAGAAGAGCAGAAGGATCGGGGAGTACGTGAACGTCTTCATCGAGGCGATGAAGACGGAAGATGCGACGAGCAGGGTCATATCCTCCGCCCCGATTTTTGTCTTCCTGTCAATCTCAGAGTCTTTCCGCCCTTCCTGCCGCATCCATCTCGCGGTATCCTCCGCAAAATAGTACCGCAGGCAGATGGAGACAAAAAGAAGCACTTGGCAAATCAAAATCCCATCCGTGGAATACGTGCATGCCAGATAGACCGCCCCCGGATTTAACGCTGTCAGGAAGAAAACATTCCTGAAATACGGGGCCTTCCTGAATGCCGCAAAACAGACTGCGAGATAAAAGAGGAAATTTGTCAGCCTCCCGGCGTAAATTATGAGAAAGAGCGGCAGCTTGATGAGCCTGGCAAATGCCAGCCCGACCGCGGCGGGCAGATAGCCAATCGGCAAATAGTATCCCGCATAACCATTCTCGTAAAACGCGTTATCCGCGCCGCCGACCCTCTGCCCCCATTCCTTCATATCAAGGAAGAGGGAGCGCAGATTCATGCTATTTGCGGGCTTGTTCATGACATAATAGAGCTTTTCCGGGACATAGTCTCCAACCAGCCCGCTCGCCGTCTTCGTCTGCAGCAAATGCCCCGAGCTGATTGAATACGCCCGGAAAAAATGGGTCACTTCATCGATTGGCATGGCAAATGGCACCAGTACGATTGTCACGAGTCCTGTCAGGATGCCTAGAATCAGAAGCTCCCTGGCCCCGCACCCTTTTACAAATGCCACGAGCAGGAAGCTAAAGACGACCAGAACCGTCCAGACAATCATCAAAAAAGCGAACAGACCGGGTGCCACCGCCCCGGTCTGAAGTCCGTCTGATAGCCTGATGATGCCGCTAGATGGGTCAAATACATGATTTTCAAAGAGAACCGCGGCCCAGAAAAGGGCGAGCAGGAGAAATGCCCATCTCTTTTTTATACGTTTTCCGTCCTTCACGACGCCTGCCTCCTCAAGCAACAATCGTCATCCATAAGACACTTCCGCAAAACAGCTTCGACTTCTAAAGAATTTATTCCACCTGAACGGGTGGACTGGCATATTTGTCATCCTGAGCGTAAGCGAAGGATCTTTTATGTACAATTGATGCTGTCAGTATAAGATCCTTCGCTTCGCTCAGGATGACATAATTTCAGATGACAGCAAAATTGGGTCATGCATACAGTCGAGATTCATATGGTGACAGCCCTATACACTCACTCGCAAATCAGTTCTTGAGAATGCTCCTCATTCATGACTGCGCACATTTCAAGCAGGCGTTCCAGAGCCACGCCGTGCAGCTGCTTCTTCTGCCCGCGCACGTTGATGGAGACCGTCCTCTCCTCGGCTTCCTTGTCGCCGACGACGACGATATAGGGAGTCTTCTTGAGGCGGAACTCCTTCACCTTCTCGTTCATGTTCTTCTCTTCATAGTCCGCCTCTACCCGGATGCCCAGGTCAATGAGTTCGTTTTCAACCTTTTTGGCGTACTCATTGTGTTCCTCGCGGATCGGCACGATGCCAACCTGGGTCGGGGCGAGCCAGAACGGGAACGCGCCCTTGTAATTCTCAATCAGGATGCCCATAAAGCGCTCGAGCGATCCGAAAATGGCGCGGTGAAGCACGACCGGCTCCTTCTGGAGGCCGTCCTTATCCCGGTAGGTGAGCCCGAAATTGTGGGGAAGCTGGAAATCAAGCTGGACCGTCCCGCACTGCCACTCGCGGCCTAAAGCGTCCTTAATCTGGAAATCGATCTTCGGCCCGTAGAAAGCGCCATCCCCCTCGTTGACCTCATAATTGCCCTCGCCGTATTTGTTGTCAAGAATTCTCTTTAAGGCCGCCTCGGCACGGTTCCACACTTCGATGTCGCCCATGAAATCATCCGGGCGGGTAGAGAGCTCGCAGCGGTAAGTGATCCCAAAAGTATTATAAATCTGATCCGCAATATTCATGATATCCGCGATTTCTGACTCTATCTGGGATTCCATGACAAATGTATGGCAGTCGTCCTGCCTGAATGCCTGTACGCGGAACAGCCCGTTAAGCTGGCCGCTCTTCTCCTTGCGATGTACGACATCGAGCTCGTTGTAGCGAATCGGGAGTTCCTTGTAGGAGTGCACCCTCCTCTTGTAGGTCAGCATGGCGTTCGGGCAGTTCATCGGCTTCGCCGCATAGACGTCGACCGCATCTTCCGCTACCGTGTAACCTTCCTCCCCCTTCTTGGCAGGGATGACGAACATGTTATTCTGGTAATGGGCCCAGTGGCCGGATATCAGCCAAAGCTTCCTGTTGTTGATGATGGGGGCGGAAATCTCAAAGTAACCATGACGGGCATGGACCCCCCTCCAGAATGAAATCAGGGCCTGGTAAACCTTCCAGCCATCCGGCAGCCAATAGGGCATGCCCGGAGCCGTCTCGTTGAACATGAAGAGGTCGAGCTGCGGTCCCAGTTTCTTGTGGTCGCGCTCCATCGCCTCTTTTACAAGGTTGAGATGGGCTTTGAGCTGGGCTTTGTCCGGAAAAGCATAGACATAGATTCTCTGCAGGGAGTCACGGTTCGAATCCCCCCTCCAGTAAGCTCCAGATGCAGACTTGACTTGGAAGGCCGCCGGCATGAGTTCCTGCGAGTTCGATACATGCGGGCCGCGGCACAGATCAACAAAATCTTCTCCCGTATAATAGATTGTGATCGTTTCATCTTCCGGGAGATCCTCTATCAGTTCCTTCTTGAACTTCTGGTTTTCAAAAAGCGCAAGGGCTTCCTCACGTCCGATTTCTTTCCTGGTCCAATCCTCGCGGCGCTTGATGATCTCACGCATCTTGTCCTCGATCATCTTGTAATCGCCTTCCGTGATGGGACGGGGAAGGACAAAGTCATAATACATGCCGTCCGCAATCTGGGGTCCAATCGCGTACTGCACATTTTCTTCGCCAAAAATCTCGATGACCGCCTTTGCTAGAACGTGCGCCAGGGAGTGCCTGTAAACTTCGAGTATTTCTCCTGTCATTTCTTCTTCCTCCTCATTATGATGATAGTCTTGTTTCGGCTCGGTTTAGCTCGGCCCTTGGTCAGTCCTTGGTCGGCCCTTGGGTTTCGGTCC
>JAUMWM010000022.1 GCA_030529705.1 Lachnospiraceae bacterium | reverse complement strand
ACTTGAGTATGTAATGTTGGTATATCTGATTTTTTTATATATGGTGGGTTAGATACTATTATATCTAAACTTAATCCTTTATCTTCTATACCACTAAATACATCTGATTTTATAAAGTTTATTTCTTCTTTTTATTTCTTGATAACGATAAAACCTTGTCCAGCTGATATTGCAAAATTTTATTGCATTGATCGATCCTCCATTCAGGGCACTCGTCATCCGGCCTCTTGTACCTGAAGTCTTTCAGCGGTATTAGTTTTTTGCGAAGCTCTGTCGTCATCATGTTTCCGGCAAATGACGCAAAATCCTCTCCTATTCTGGGCGTCTGCATCGCAATATATTCATAAATATCATCATGTTCCATGGCCCCCTGCAGCATTGACAAATTGTGGTCGAATAGTGGTGCTGCCGTTATGATCTCTCCGTTGGAATTGTCAACCAGAAAGCCGAAATTCCCCTCATGCCTGTCCGTGTTAAGCATAAGCGCGTCTGCTATTATCATTTCCCTGAACCTGTCTTCGAGCCCGAGCTTTTTAAATATATCTATTTTTTCAATAACATCTGTTCTTTTGCCCGTGTATGCTGCAAAATTAACATACCCCCTGTCCTCGCTCGTAAATATTCTGCACTTTGATGTTAACTTCTTATGGTATTTCATAACGTCATAATCAACATGCGGAAATCCCAGCGCAGTCAGAAGCTGTGAGGAAAAGGCTTCGCTGTAAGGCTCCATCCCTGAGTTGGCAGCGCCTTCGCTGCCTCTCTTGTATAGGTAGATCCGGCCGTCGTCCTCGCGCATCCAGCATTTTTCAAAAGCACCATCAGTAGAGAGCTCCGGGGTTGTAGTTGAAAAAAATTGACCATATAATCCCGTACCATCAAATGCGATTCTCGCAATCGTCTGGTCAAACTCGTTTCGATAAAGTGAAACATCATCCCATCCGAGCGAATCATTTTCTTTTTTTACCCAGAAAGTATCGGTAAGGGATGCACACCTTGTCATGGAAATGAATCCGGATTTCGTATCACATCCACAGGCTTTCATAAGTTGTTTAATGTGCTTCCTGTGCTTTGCCGCCTGTCGGCCTTCAATCCAGTTGTTCATGCTGCTGAATCCATATGGTAAATAAGCATCCTGTCTTTCGGTAATGGAGAAAGCCTCTGTTCCATACTTGATATCCATCACTACATTGGCGACAACATTGTCTTTATTCATCATCAAATATTTTTCCATTTGTCACCTCTGACTTCACATAGTTAAATTTCCGATTATACTGTAATTATATGCTCTGTTGCCTTTGTATGGCTATACATTTTTGAAGTATTATTTATGATTCCAGTGCAAAATGGGCCTTTTTCCCTGTGCGGTCTTTTTGTCCCATCACACGCCACAACATCTGGGAACGATGCGCCACATCGCCCCCAGATGTTGTGGCACAAGCTGGAACAAAAATCCTCGCACAGGGAAAGTGCCGGGTTCTGTACGCAAGAAGTCGATGGAATGAGCGGGTTTATTATCAGGAATCATTTCGGAAAACAGCCATTCTTAGATAAGTAACCTTTTGACAATAGAACAATAGCACAACCCGGACAGATTTGGTTTTCTGTTGTATACTTTTTGTTTGACTGATATAATGATTGTGGAAAATGCCTATTTTGCACTGGAATCATATATGCCTTGGGCGGCAAATAGCGTAACGGATTGGGGTTCGCAGAAAGAATTGAGATGAATTTGACAAATCATCCTGCGCTTCGTAAAAAACTACGCGCCATCCTGATGCGAGGGGAAACCGTCGCCTGGCTTCCTTGTGATGATGTACGGCAACAGTTTTTCATGTATGGGTTTATCAGGAATAACCACAATACGGCAGCTATCTACAATCGAATGATAGAGATGCTGTTATATACGCATTTTATTGGAGCCAATTAGATTGGCTTCTGTATGACAGAAATAAAAGGCGAGAAGATAATCGCTTTTATAGAGGATATTATTATGAAGGAACTCAGCACCCTGTGCTACCTTGAAAAGGACGGCAAATACCTGATGCTCCACCGCGTCACGAAAAAGAATGATGTCAACAAGGAGAAGTGGATCGGGGTAGGGGGACATTTCGAAGCCGGGGAGTCGCCGGAGGAGTGCCTGATTCGGGAAGTCCGGGAAGAGACGGGACTCACCTTGAAATCCTGGCGGTTTCGGGGAATCGTGACATTCGTGTCAGGGGACGGCATCGTGGAATACATGCACCTTTTCACATCGGATGATTTTGATGGGCAAATGCATCCCTGCGATGAGGGAGAGCTCGCCTGGGTTGCCAAGGACAGGATCGGCGAGTTGAACCTGTGGCCGGGCGACAGGATTTTCTTCAGGCTAATCAAAGAGGATGTCCCCTTTTTTTCATTGAAGCTGGTCTATGACGGAGACGGTGGGCTGGTGGATGCGAGGCTGAACGGGGAGGAACTGTCCGTATAAGATTTTTCGCTGCGCTCAGGATGACAAAGCATTAGATGAAAGTTAAGCAAGGGGCAACCATATAGGCGCTAAGAATTTTTTAGAGTGGCAAAACATCGCAAGAAAAGGAACGTCCCGACTCTGCGAATCGCAGGAGAAGGAATGTTCCTATTACATGAAGATTTGTTTTATGTGGGGGAGTAGATAGGGGGAGGATGCCGTCATGAATGGGAAAGGCGCAAAAAAACGGAAGATAGGCAGGCTTCTTGCCGTGACTCTTGCAGCGGCCTTGTTCGGGGCGTGCCTGTCTCCAATGGCCTGCCCGATGGCCTATGCGGCTTCGGATGACGGCCTCAATGAAGACGTGCAGGAGCTTCTTACGGTCGGTGAGTATGAAGAAGGGCAGGCGCTCGTCCTCTATGATAGGCTGGCTGACAGGTCGGACGGAGAACAGGTTGTAGGAGCAGCAGGAGAGCCTTCGCTCATCTCGGATGCCTCCGTCATCAATACCGTCAGCGCAGAGAGCTTTTATGCCGCTACCGGAGAGACCTTGCCGGAAGCCGGGAAGGGCGAAACAACTCTGGGTTCTTCTGGCAATGGGAAAACGTCCGGCACGGAGGCGGAAGATGAGGAAGACCGGCTTGCAATCCTTCTAATAGAAGATGCAGATAAGAATACGGAGGATCTTCTCGGCGAGGTCATAAAGGAGTCCGGAGTCCTGTATGCGCAGCCAAATTATATCCACCGCATAGATGAGGCAGATGAAAATCATTCGGAAACAGTCCAGAATATCGGAAGAGGGCAGGATGACAGCAGAACAAATATAAGCCTTGCCAAAGACAAAAACACTTCCGAAACGAAAGACATCGATGGAGACGGAAGCATTTCCGGAATAAATGATGTCTTCGAGGATGAAAGCCCCCTCGGGAATGGTTCCTCTGACCCGGAGGACGGCGCAGCCGAACCCCCTCTCATCACGGACGACTACACCATCTGGCAGTGGCCCGAAGCCGGTCAGGCCCTAGGCCCCGTCACGGAACATGACCCGTCGGAAATATACAACGTCCACGCCCCGAAGTGGAATACTGAGGGCGAAGCAAATGCCGATGGCGTCATAGCCATCCTTGATTCGGGCATTGATTACAACCATCCGGACCTCAAAGACGTCATGTATACGTTCACCCCTGAAATGCAGGAGGAACTGGGCTGCGGACCTTACGGCATCAACGTCACAGGCGAAGGGGAAATGACGGATCCGATGGATGACAACTCCCATGGGACGCACTGCGCCGGCATCATTGCGGGCGCTTGGGACGGCAGAGGAATCAGCGGGATGGCGTCCGGCTGCCATTTGCTTGCAGTGAAGATAGCCGACCGCCAGGGAATCATCACCGACCTTGCGAAACTGCGGGGGATGGCATTTGTCCAGATGGCTGTCGACAAGGGCGTTGACATCAAGGTGACAAATAATTCTTACAGCGGAGTGATTCAGAATCCGCTATTTTCTGTGGAAATTGCGGAACTCGAAAAAAAGGGCATCGTCTGCGCCTATTCATCGGGAAACGATAGCGTTCAACATGACGTATCGAACAAATCGGGAAACCAGCTCCGCGCCTCGAACGCAGTGATTGTCAATGCGGCGACTGCGATGTGCGAGAAGGCCGATTTCTCGGATTATGGGGAGGGGATGACGGACGTGTACGCGCCGGGCGCAGGGATTTTTTCCAGCGTCAGCAACGGGGCTTCCGATGCAAAGAAGACCTATCTCGGCGCGGCCGACCCATCGGCGCTCTATTACGATACGCAGTTCGATTCCCTGCCGGACATCTACTATAATCCGGATGACTACCCGCTGAAATTGAATGCGGTCCAGGCTGTTGACACCTTTTCCTATGACGGAGACGGAAGGTCGCTGGGCATTTCCGTGGTGGAAGCGGATGATGAAATCCAGGCATTTGAGTTTTCTGTGGACATACCGATGGGAGCAGAGGAGGCGGTTCCCTATGCCTCCATGGCCCTGTATGCGCCGGGAGGGGAGTACGCATTCAAAATATACCGGAAGCTGAAAAATGCAGAAGGAGAAGTTGTTGTGGAGGAATCTCCCGATGTGACTGTTGACGGCAACTGGGTTCTCCTGTCCTGTTCCGGAGCACCCGACATGGTTTTCGGGCAGGGCTGCACATTTTTGCTTGACAGGACGGAAGACGGGTCCGGATTCGTGACGACCGTCTATGTGAATGTCTACAAGACGCGCGGTTCCATCGTGGCGGGAGACTGCATTTATCTTGATGCGATCGGAACCGGGACAAATGCCGCCGCCCTGATTCCCTACGCCTATTTTGACGGATCTTCCATGGCCGTCCCGCATGTGGCTGCGGAGGCCGCCATTCTTTATGCGGGCCTTGAACGGTCGGAGGCAAATGCCGCCGAAATCGCACGGCAAATCCGCTCGAAAGTCGTGCAGAAGGACAGCCTTTGGAAGTGCACGTCCCATGGAGCCATAGATTTGGCGGTCCGGGAGGAAGAGGCATCTCCGATTGTTGACGGAGCAAATGTGGACAAAGAGGCTGGAACTTTGGCCGTGACCGGGTGTTATTTCAGGACGTCCGGGAAAGTCTTCCTTGCAGAAGAGGAGATGGAAGTCTTAATCTGGGAAGACGGGAAGATCATAGCGAGGCTTCCCGATTCCATGAAGTCGGGCGTGCAGATCGTCCGGGTACAGACGGAGGCCGGAAACGGCTCAGGCAGTTTTCTTCTGTATGCGCCGAATGAACTATCGGACAGTGCCACGCCACTTTATGAGACGGAGATACCGAAAATCCCGGAGGATATATTTGCAGAGGGAAGCCTGGTCAAGGGGATGGTAGGGCTGAATGACTGCCTGTACCTCCTGATAGCCGAGGCGGAGGAGGATAATCTCACTTTTTTGCGAACAACTGGAATGCTATGCTATTCCATGAACGATAAGGCCTGGCGGAAGGTTTCGGATTTCCCGGGCAAGCTGACGGAAGTATCCATTGCCGCATATCGGGGCAAGGTGATTATAAGCGGGATCAGGCTGGCGGAAGATGGGGGATATCTGTCGCTCTTTTCCTATAGCCCGAGGACCGGGGAGTGGAAGAACCTGAATTGGTTCCTGAGTCGGAACTGCGCGCTTGCGAACCTGAATGGGAATCTCTATGCATTGGGCGGATTTCGTCTGGATGAGAAGACGGAAGAAGTGGATGTTGTGAAAGACATCTTTTTGCTGGATTTGGAAAACAGGCGGCAGTATTCGGTGGGCGAGCTGGCACTCGGCCTCCACGGTTTCTATGCGGCATCTGATGGCAACGCAATTTATGCGTCGGGCGGAACAAAAATTCAGGCAAATAAACCGGAGGACAGCAAACAGTATCTTCAGAAGGTTACATTTGCGACTCCGTCCGAGGGGATTGCGGAGGAACTTTCGCCCTACGAATCCTACCAGGCAACGGATCCGTATCCTGCAAATGAGGTGATTGCCGGATACCAGGGCGTCTATCTGGTAGGTTATACCGGCGCTCAGAATTTCGGAGAGGGCGAAGATCCGGGAGTCGGGACTTATGTTGATCCGGAGGGAACGGAAGTGCTGGATGCCGATACTTTCGTCCTGTCCGGCAACGAATATGTCCCTTACGGAAAACGCCTCTCCCATGATATCGCCAACCTGACCATGGCGGCGGAGTATAAAGGCGAACTATATGCGTTTGCTTACGGCGTCCATGAAGGAGACGCTTACCTCAATTTCTTCGGCCGTTCCACCAAGGTAGGGGAGGCAAATGCCCCCGCATGGGACACCTTTGCGATTGCTGTTCCGGATGCGGAGGAAGGGCTGGTTTATAATGGGGAAGAACAGGCCGGCGTGCCTGCCAGCAGCGAAGGGTATTATACGATTGAAGGCAATGTCGCAACGGAGCCGGGGACGTACACGGCGACGCTGACCCTGACCGACCCTGATTGGTGCGTCTGGGAGGACGGCACGGATGCTCCAAAGACTGTTATCTGGACGATTGCAGAGGCGCCGGAGATAACGGAAGAGCCTGAAATAACGGAGAAGCCGGAAGCAACAGTTAGACCTGATGTGACGGCGAGACCGGACGTTTCGGGGAAGCCGAGTGTGACGGTGAAACCGGACACTACAGCGAAGCCGGATGTGACGACAAAGCCGGAGCCGACTGCGAACCCGGTCGTTACGCTTGGAGCGAAAACGACGGTCGTGGCCAAGTCGAACTCGGCAGCGGCAAATGCAAAGGTTACGACGGCGGCAGAGAAAGCGTCTTCGACTTCCGTTAAGACGGGGGATGAGTCGGAACCGCTTGCGTGGATTGCGGTTTTCGTAGCGGCAGCGGCGATAATTGTGGTTGTGAGAAGACGAGGAATGGGGTAAACTTAAGAATGCGTCATCCTGAGCGTAAGCGAAGGATCTTTACATTGCCGAGTAGTGGCCTAAAAAGATCCTTCGCTTACGCTCAGGATGACAGAAGCGGACACGCCTACTTTCTCACATCTCGTTAGCGGCCATGTAGTCGCGGAGGCACTTGAATGTCTCCTCGCTGATGTCGTGTTCTATTTTGCAGGCATCCGCCTCGGCCGTCTCGGGGGCAACGCCGATATTCTCAAAGAAACTGGTGAGAACCTTGTGCCTCGTATAGGTGTGGCGCGCAATTTCGAGCCCCTGGTCTGTCAGGGTGATGTAGCCGTCAGCATCCATGTTGACAAGGCCCTTCTCGCGGAGTTTTTTCATGGCTATGCTGATGCTTGGTTTCGAGTAGCCGAGCTTATAGACGATGTCGATGGATCTGACCTTGCCGAGCTGTTCGCGGAGCATAAGTATCGCTTCGAGGTAGTCTTCTGAGGATTCGTTATAATTCATTTTATCGCAACCCCTCCTTATTTTTCTTGGGAGTAGAGACGTTCATAGTTTAGGTGTCTGCGGATCATTTATTTATGATAACTGCTCAGCACCTCATGTCATTTAAGAGCGTAAGCGAAGAATCTTTACCATAAGCATATGTTTTACGTTTAAGATCCTTCGCTTACGCTCAGGATGACAAGGATTCAGGCAACCTGCTGAATAGTTACTATTTATGGATGAATCCGTGTGTATCATATCATATAAAAAGTGTAATTTCAAGCGACTGACTGGCTGGAAGGGAAAGGCTGGATGAAGAGATTTCGGGAAATACTAAACGAACGATGGGCAGCGTATACGTTTGCGGCTTGTAGCGCCGTCGTCCTCTATCTGCTGCTTGGGCACATAGGAAACGTGGGGGGCGTATTTGTCAAAATTTATGTTTTGATCTCACCCATTTTGGGGGGCGTAGTCATCGCCTACCTGATGGATCCGCTTGTCAATTTGATTGACAGGCTGATTGAAACGTGGATTATGAACGATGCTAAACGGCACGCCGCGTCCGTCGGCCTTGCCGCCATTTGTATTCTGGCGATGTTCATCCTGCTCATTATTGCCCTGATCCCGTCCCTCATCGATAGCGTGATGACGTTTTTAAACAATATCAATACCTATGTCCGGACTGCCAACAGGTTCATGAACTTTCTGAGCAATGTCGCATCATCGAATAACATCGATATATCAGGCATCACGGAGTATGGGCAGGAAGTGCTCGATAGCGTCCTAAATTTCCTGCCGAATAGTATCAACACGATTATGACCACGTCCCATAGCATGGGATCTGCTTTCGTCAATCTGATCATCAGTTTCATCCTTGCCATCTATTTCCTGAATGGCAAGGAGAAGATTATGAACGAGGTTCAGCGCCTCAGGCATGCCATGTATGATGATGAGACCTATGAGTCTCGGACGAAATTCTTCCGGAGATGCAATGAGATCCTGTTGAAATTCGTCATCTATGACCTACTTGACGCATTGATCGTCGGCGTTACAAATGCCGTCTTCATGATGCTGACAGGCATGAGCTATGTCTCGCTTATATCCGTGATTGTCGGCGTCCTGAACCTGTTGCCGACATTCGGACCGGTTATCGGCTGGCTGATTGGCGGGCTGATTATCCTTCTCAACAATCCGATGCATGCTCTGTGGTTCACCATCTTTACGATTGTTTTGCAGACGATAGACGGGTACGTTGTCAAGCCGCGCCTGTTCGGGGATTCCATGGGCGTGTCGGGCGTGGCAATTCTGATTATGATTATCGTCGGCGGCAACCTGTTTGGGGCGGTCGGAATTCTTCTGGCGATACCTTTCACCGCGATTTTCGCTTTCATGTATGATGAAGTCATCCTTCCCTGGATACGCAACAGACGTATTGAACTGGAAGAAAAGGAACATCAGGAAGAGATATCGGATGCGGTCAGGCAGGGGACTGCGCAGATGGATGCTGCTTCGAGAGAGGCAGATACGGTCAGAACAGTGGCAGGGCAAATGTCTGCTGAGCAGACGGATGCAGGTATGGGAGAGGCGGATACGGACAGAAAAATGGCTGGGCAAATGCCGACTGAGCAGGCAGACGCGGAGAAAGGAATGGATGGGAGAGAGGCAGACCAAATGTTGGTCGGGGGGACGGATCATAAGGACAGCGAGAGGCCTTAATGAATCTTCGGAGAACGAGGACGTTCCTTCCCATGTCAAGCATGCGCATACGAGGAGGCAATATGAAAAAGAAACCGTTATATAGAAGCTTCGGGTATGCATTCGAAGGTATTTTTAATACCATTAAATCCGAACGCAATATGAAGATTCACTGCTTTATGACGGTATGCGTCGTCATAGCAGGCTTGCTATTCCGGATTTCCTATATGGAGTGGCTTGTCTGCCTTGTGCTCTTTGGTCTTGTGACGAGCCTTGAACTGGTGAATACTTCCCTGGAAGCGGTTGTGGATCTTGTGACGGAGGAGAGGAGGCCGCTTGCGAAAAAGGCAAAGGACGCGGCGGCCGGGGCGGTACTGGCTTCAGCCATATTCGCAGCAATAATAGGCCTCATAATCTTTCTTCCGAAGCTGCCGGTCTTCCTGCATGCGGCAGGGCTTCTGTGAACTTTACTCGACATTTGACATAATTGGAGACTGAGAGGGAATTTATGGACACAATGGAAGAACGCCGGGAGGCAATTGTCGCTCTCGTAAACGAGCGGAGCAGCATTACATTTGCAGAAATAAAAAAAGAACTGCAAAACGTATCCGACATGACGATACGGACGGATCTCAAAGCACTTGACAAGGCGAAGCGCATCGTGCGCATCCACGGAGGGGCGAAGTCTGTTGAAAATGTCATCGGGAATGACGACCTGTTGGGAAGGCGGGCGGTCCGAAACGTGGAGGCCAAGCAGATCATTGCGAGGAAAGCCACCAGTCTTGTCCGGCCAAATACGACCGTGTTCATAGATTCGGGCAGTACCACGACGGAATTTGCAAATATATTCCCGGATGTGAACTGCGTTATCTTCACAAATAGCCTTAGCTGCGCCGTGGAGCTTTGCCGCCTTACAAATGCCCGCGTGTACGTGCTGGGGGGGCTTATGAATCGGAATTCGCTGAGCGCCGTCGGACATGCGGTCCTTCAGGAAATGGAGCCGGTCAATTTTGACGCGGCATTTCTCGGCACGACAAGTTTCACTTACGATCTTGGATTTACGTGCGAGTCTGCGGAGGACAATGCGGTCAAGAGAGCAGCCTTGTCCAAAGCCGCCCAGACGGTCGTCCTGATGGACTCCTCGAAAATCGGGAGGCGCGGGTCTTTTACGATGTGCGGACTGGATAAAGTGACGGATATCGTCATGGATGACAATGTGCCGGAGGAGTTTCGGCAGGAGTGCGTGAAAAACCACGTATCGATTTACTAAAAAACATAGAATAGTTTTTTGTACTACGATGTTGAAGGTATAAGATCCTTCGCTGCGCTCAGGATGACAAGGCGTGTCATCCTGAGTGTAAGCGAAGGATCTTTTTTTACTGCACTCGACAGTAACGTAAGGTTTTACGCCTCTGCCGGCGGCTCGTCGATGTCCATCTTGGCGCGGACAATCTTCTTTGTCGCATTCTTGAGGAAGGGGTACTTCCTGACCTTGAGGGAAGTGATCGCGCGGTAGGATGGCTGCGTCTTGTTGTAATCGTCCAGAATCTGCTGGAGCCTGGCCGCAACATCCTCTTCGGAAAGCCCTTTGGCCTCGATGACGTCCGCATCCGGATAAATCCGAGCGGCAAGCCCGTTTGCTTCGCCGCTGATGACGATCTCGCCTACGAGCTCATCGGTAAGCATGACGTTCTCAATTTCTTCCGGAGAAACGTTCTCGCCGTTGCTCAAGATGATGAGGTTCTTCAGGCGGCCCGTGATGTACAGATAGCCGTCCTCGTCAATGCGTCCGAGGTCTCCCGTGCGAAGCCAGCCGTCACAAAAGGCTTCCTCGGTCTCCTTGGGCATCTTGTAGTAGCCCTTCATGACATTGGAGCCTTTGACCTGGATTTCGCCGTCCACGAAACGGACCTGCATATTGGCAAGGGGCCTTCCGACAGAGCCCGGGCGGTTGGAATCCTGGCTGTTGGTGCTGATGGTAGGCGAGCATTCGCTCATGCCATAGCCTTCGCAGATCTGGACGCCGAAATCTTCGAAAATCTTAATGTAGGCGGGATCGAGATGGGCGCCGCCGGAGAAGATGCATTCGATGTTCTCTCCCAGAACCTGTTTTGCAATCAGGGGCTTCGGCACGTCGGATTCGATGGAGGCAAGACGCTTGCCGATCGTCTCGATCATGAGCGGCACCATCAGGAGAATCTGCGGCTTCACAATGCCTATGTTGCGCAGCATGTGGAGCAGCGTGTCGTTGATATAAATGGTAGCCCCGACGGAGAAGCCTTTCAGCCAGTCCATGGAGAGGCAGTAAGCGTGGTGAATTGGCAGCACGGAAAGCATGGTCGTGCCGGGCTTGAAGTGGACGATGACATTTGTCACATCGTCATAAATATTCCGCTGGGTCAGCATGACGCCTTTGGGCTTCCCGGTCGTGCCGGATGTAAAGATGAATGTGCAGACGTCATCCGGCAGCGGGCGCTTGTCTTCCGGCAGTGCATCGCTGCTTTCATCTGCAATGAAATCCGCAAAGGTAATGACGGAAGCGCCTTCCGCTGACGGCTCGTTCTGTAAGATGACATAAAGCCGGACATTGGGGCAATTCTCCTTCACAACGTCTATAAGGCCGGCCAGTTTCGGCGCAACGAATAGAGCTTCGGAGTCGGAGCGGTTGATGAGGTCGCAGAGCTCGATAGGCGGAAGCATGGGGTCGAGCGGTACGGCTGTCATCTTTGCGCTGATGATTCCTAAGTAGGTGGCAATCCATTCGTAGGAGCTGGTACCGATCATTGCGACCTGTTTCCCTTCAAAGCCGTTCTTTAAGAGGGCGTTTGAAATCTTGTTCTTATCCGCATACAACTCGCTGTAGGTCTTTTCCGGAATTTGCTTTTTAACTATCCAGCGCACGGCCGCTGTGTCCGGATACTGGGCTACGGTATTTTCCAGAAGTTCTACGATGATGTGTCCATCGGCCATGGTTTTTTCCTCCTTTATGGGGTATTTATTCTTCCGGAAGCAGCGTGTTCATATACTCAAGGGCTTCACCGATGGTGGTGATGCGGAGAGCCTCCTCCTCGTCAAGCTCTACGTCAAAAGTGTCTTCCAGGTCGCCCAGATAGGTCATGAAGCTCAGGGAATTAAAGCCGAGGTCTTCGCGGAAGCGCATATCCTCTGTGAGTTCCGAGACGTCCTTGTCACAGTACTTGGCAACGATTTCCAAAAATTCTGATTTGTTATCCATGGTTGTAACCTCCCTTTTTTGGTATGTGATCATAGTATGTAATATTTCAGGATTCATTTCTGGAAGAATCCTCATAAACTGAATTATGGTACGTTATGTCGTGCTAATCAGCTCGCCAATCGTGATGTCCGGCTCCTGCGCTCCCTTGAACATAATCTTCATCATATAATAGTAGCATTTCTGGATTTCGTCATATGTCAGGACGGCTTTCTGGTAATGGTAGTCGAAGATGAGCCCGCCGTCATTGGAACTATGGGTGACAGTCAGGTAAATCTGCTTGGTAGCCGCCCCGTTCGGATACCAGACGGAACGCGTCTTGATTCCCGCCAGGTGCTCATTCTGGACGCGGACCGGCATGGGCTGATAGGTCAGGGACATGGAAATATATTCCGTCTTGTCCGGCGCGCCGTAGAGGTCCTTTAACATTTTGTCCACCGCTACCGGGTCATAGTTGCAGTGGAGGTAGACCTTGTTCTGTACGCTCTGGAGCTCGTAAAGGGCATCCAGGAACTCCGTATCGGGAGAGATGATGGTACGGCAGGGGAAGGACAGTACGCGGCTGCCGCCACAGGACCATTCCGCCTGCGTTGAGCGCCTCGAAACGAAGTTTCTGAGCGTTATGTCATCCTGGCCTCCCATAGCCTTGGAAAGATACGTGCGCATGGCCAGGAGGATCAGATTCGTCATGGAAACGCTGTTAATAGCGCAGAAGTCCAAAAGATTTTTGGTGGCTTCCGGCTCCAGATGGAAGTCCGCAACGCCCACGGACCGATCCTTGGTCTCGACGTCCGCTACGCGCAGGCTCTTGTCGCCGTGATTCTTCCGGCTCTCCTGTAGGACGCGCGGTCCCCTGATATCCGAATAAATCGGCTCGCCGTTCTCTGTGAGATAGTCGCGCCAGAATTTCTCGTCTTTGGCCTGGCGTTTCGTGTTCTGCTGCTTCTTCAAATCATTTTTTAAGACTTCCTCAAAAGAGGCGAGCGGCCTGGGATACTCGGAACCGAAACGGTAGTGGCAGTAGAGGGTCATGATATCGTTGACCAGCACGATGAGGCCTGAGGAGTCCACCAGGCGGTGGTCAATGTGGATGTACATCCCATTGTAGCCTTCCGGCATCTTTACCATGGTAATCTCAACCATCGGGATATCCGGCTCGTTGAATTCTTCGAAGGTCTTCTCCTGAAGAAACGCATCAGCCTCCTTCATGGTCATGTCTGAGAGATCCAGAAACGGGATGTCCCGGTCATCGCTGTCGGCAATATACTGCATCACGTTGCCATCTTCGTCCGGCGCCGTGAAGCGGAGACGGAGGCATTCGTAGCGCTGGTATTCATCGTGAATACATTTCTTTAGCAGCCCGAAATCAATGTCGAATTTCAGGCCGGAAAAGACGCTGATGTTGCAGCAGCGCTGCGTACCGGTTTCTTTGATAGGAAGATACTGCAGCATCTGTCCCACGTTCAGGGGGTAAAGTGTTTTTTCCATTGTGGTCCTCCTAAAACATATATTTATGGATGAATACTAACCTGCATAAAGCAGAAAGATGTTTTTTGCAAAGATCCTTCGCTTACGCTCAGGATGACAAAGAGTCAGAATATCTGCTGAGTAGTCACAGGGTTTGTTTTATGACAGCTCCTGACTGAGGTGGAAGATGTCCGGCTTTAGATCCTGTCAATCTCTGATGCGGCGGCTATGGCCTGCGCGGCAATATCATTTGTCTGCTCATTAATATGCTGTCCGTGCTTCCTGTCGCCGGAAGGTATGCCGATTTTCTTCTTGATCTGCTTCCATCCGCCGATCCGCTGTGAGAACAGCCAGTCCCGCATTTCCTTCTCCTTGTAGGCCACTTCCCAGCAGAAGTGGGCAGACTGCCAGAAGATCCGTTTCTCCGGATAGCGCGTGAGGCGGTAGGAGATGCCCGCCCCGTCAAGGGCCGCCAGCGTGGGATCCAGCGTGTAGGATGGGACGATCACGGGGTCGTCAGCCGCATGGAAAATCCACATCGGCAAATGTTTCAAAGCCCCGATCCTTGCCGGATTCGCAGCTCCGCTGACGGGAACCAACGCTGCAAATGCGTCCGGATGCTCCATCGCCATGACGTAAGCGCCAAATGCGCCGGAGGAGATGCCGGTGAGGTACAGCCTCTTGTCATCGATGCGGTAGTCGTTCTCCAGCTTCTTGATAAGCCTCCATGCGACGGTGAGCTGGGGCATGGGCCAGAACGGAGAGTCGGATCTCTGCTTGATGAACTGGTTCAATGTGGTCCAGTTGTCATCTTCGTCATAGCGGACGTTGCACTTGGGAATCAGGACGAAGCACTCGTTATGGCCTTCTTCGGAGTCTTTTGCAAATGCCGACCCCATCTGCGTTTTCTTCATAACGGCATCGGGCGCTTCCATCACTTCCCCCGTGCCGTGGAGGCCGATAACCAGCGGATATTTCTTCCTGCGGTCATAATTCGTGGGGACGTAGAGGAAGTAGGGCATCGTGATGCCGTATTCTTCATCGTAGAAAGATTCTTCCCGAAAGAGGGAACGAAGGGCTTTGCCGGAATCCCTGTGGATGTGGATCAGGTAGCGGTCCGTGCCATGTTCCGTGCTCCCCGCATCGATCATGATGGTCTCATCGAGGTCATATTCAAAGCATGCTTCTCTCTTGTCCAGGCGGATGATGTAGCCGCCGTAATATTCATAGTAGGGGATTTCGGAACCGGCGATGTAATCGCCCATGTCCGGGTCGAGATTGGAAAAACCGAAGCGTCCGGCATCGCGGTCTCCTCGGATGCTGATGTAGAATTCCGGTGAGTATTCGAGCTTTAAGAGCGCGCCAAAACAGTCGGACGGGACTTCTACGTTATATTCTTTGATATCCGGATCGAACTTGATCAGGCTGTCTTTGGAGGCATTGATCATGAGGGAAAGATTGTTAATAGGGTTCAAAATGTAAAACTCCTTTGTCAATTGTAATGTGCAGGCAGAAGGGAGGCTTTGAGCGATGTCCCTGTCCGCTTGCCGAAAGGCTCGCTTTGGGAAAAGTCCAAGGCGGGCTTATGTCTATTTTACCATAGAAAATGGGGTTTGTGCCATTATTTTATGATAGTTTCATAGAATAATCGTGATGGTAGAATCGGGGCGCATCATTCTACCGAGATGAAATGTTTCAAAACGAAAGCGAAAGATGTTTGAAACAATCATAGAAAAGCAGGCTGCGGCCGCTGTTTTTGCACATGAGGAATGCGCATTGCACTTTAGAAGGAACTTTTGCGCATGATTATATGGAAAAATATAATATATTGTTACTAAATGCGGCAAAAATTGATGTTTTACAAGAGGTTATACTAAAAATCCGGAATTAGGCCGATTTTTTCTTGGCTTGGGGTAGGATGAAAGGGGCTTAAGGCGTAAAGTGACAGATATGGTAAATTGTTGTTTCGACAATGTAAAAATGTAAAAATAGTGCTTGACAAAAATTAAGACTGTTGATACAATAGTATTAACAGTTAAAACGACAATGATGTTGCGGCACAATGGATGTAGAACAAAAAAAACCAATCTATATTTAAGGAGGTAGCTATGAAAGCTGAAGCGGTAAGGCTCCACGGAGCAAAGGATTTACGTCTCGATGAGTTTGAACTGCCGGAGATCAAGGATGACGAGATCCTGGTGAAGGTCGTGTCAGACAGCGTGTGCATGTCCACTTACAAATGTGCCATTCTGGGAGAAAAACACAAGAGAGTGCACGAGGACGTGGCGGACCATCCGGCCATCATGGGACATGAGATGGCGGGCGATATTGTAAAGGTAGGAAAGCTGCATCAGGACAAATTCAAACCGGGCATGAAGTTTACTCTTCAGCCGGCATTGAATTACAAGGGGACGATGTGGAGCCCGGGGTACTCCTATGAGTTCTTCGGCGGAAATGCCACGTATTGCATCATTCCTCCGGAAGTCATGGAACTGGGCTGCATGCTCGAGTACAAGGGCAGAGCTTACTATGAGGCTTCCCTGGCTGAGCCGTTCTCCTGCAGCGTCGGCGCCTTCCATGCGGCGTACCATACGCAGATGGGCGTTTACACGCATGAAATGGGAATCCGCGAAGGCGGCAAGCTTGCAATCATGGCAGGGGCGGGCCCGATGGGCCTTGGCGCTCTGAGCTATGCATTGAACTGCGACAGGCGTCCGGGAATGATCGTCGTGACGGACGTGAACCAGGACAGGCTGGACCGCGCCGAAGAGTTGTTCCCGATTGAAGAGGCGAAAGAGAAGGGGATCGACCTTTATTTTGCAAATACAGGCAATGTGGAAGACCCGGTAGCCTACCTTCGCGAGCTTACAGGAGGAACGGGATTTGACGACGTGCTCTGCTATGCACCGGTCGGAGCGGTCGTAGAGCAGTCCAGCGGGGTGCTGGGACGCGATGGCTGCCTGAACTTCTTCGCTGGCCCGACGGATCCGAACTTCTCCGCAAAGCTGAATTTCTACGACGTACATTATAATTCTACCCATGTCATGGGAACGACCGGCGGAAATACCGCGGATATGATCGAGTGCCTGGAACTTACGGCAGCGGGCCGCATCGATCCGGCCGTCATGGTCACGCATATCGGAGGGCTTGATGCGGCGGCAGAGACGATTCTGGGCCTTCCGAAGATACCCGGTGGGAAGAAGCTCATCTACAACCAGCTCCGTATGCCTCTTATCGACCTTGCGGATCTGCGTGAGAAGGGCAAGGAAGACGAACGGTTCATCGGGCTTGCCGATATCGTGGATGCCCACAAGGGCTTGTGGTGTCCTGAGGCGGAGGAATATCTGCTTGCGAATTTCGCATAAGGAAATTTGTTTCATAATTTATATTTAAAGAGGAGAAAACATCATGAAGAATGCGCTTCAGAGATTTGGAAAATTCTTATCCGCCATGGTCATGCCCAATATCGGGGCATTCATCGCATGGGGATTTATCACAGCCTTATTCATTCCGGACGGCTGGCTGCCGAATGCACAGCTTGCCTCCATCCAGCCTTACATGCTTACCTATCTGCTCCCGGTCCTGATCGCCTATACGGGCGGCAAGATGGTCGGAGGCGACAGGGGCGGCGTCATGGGCGCAATCGCCGTTGTCGGATGTATTGCAGGCGTTGGCGGCACGGACGGACAGCCGATGCTGATGGGCGCCATGGTCATGGGACCTTTTGCTGGATGGATCATCAAGACATTCGACAAGTTCATGGAAGACAAGATGCCGGCAGGATTTGAAATGCTGATCAACAACTTCTCGGTCGGTATCATCGGCATGCTGGTCGCCATTCTCGGTTTCTATGTCATCGGCCCGTTCATGACGGCTATTCTCGCAATCCTGACCGCCGGCGTGGACGTCCTTATCAAGCACAACTTGCTTCCGCTTTCGGCAATCTTCATCGAGCCGGCGAAGGTTTTGTTCCTGAACAATGCGATCAACCACGGCATTTTCACCCCGATCGGTGCAGAACAGGTCAAGACGGCTGGAAGGTCCATCATGTATATGCTGGAAGCAAATCCCGGTCCGGGCCTCGGCGTACTGCTCGCATACTGGCTGTTCTCGAAGGATAAGGCGACAAAGGATTCCGCACCGGGCGCGATCATCATCCACTTCCTGGGCGGCATTCACGAAATCTACTTCCCGTATGTCCTTATGAACCCGGTCGTCATCATCGGCCCGATTGTCGGCAACATCTGCGCAATCACCTGGTTCACCCTCACGGGCTGCGGACTGAAAGGACCGTCGTCACCGGGTTCCATCATCGCTTTTATGGCTATGGCTCCGAAGGACAAGATGCTTCTCATCCTTATCGGCGTAGCGATTGCGGCGGCAGTATCCTGCGTGATTTCTTCCATCATAATCCGCGCAACCAGCACGACCACCTCCATCGAGGAGGCTCAGAGCCAGATGGCTGACATGAAGGCCAAGGCAAAGGGCGGCTCCGTGACCGATGCGGGTTCTGTACGCAAGGTCATCTTCGCTTGCGACGCCGGCATGGGATCCTCCGCTATGGGTGCAACCAAGTTCCGCAACCGCATCAAGGCGGCTAGACCGGACATCACGGTCAAGAATACGTCTGTTGACAATATTCCGGCAGACTGCGACATCGCCGTTGTACAGACGACCCTTGCAGACCGCGCAAGGAAGTCTGCGCCAAATGCCCAGCTTGTCACCATCGGCAACTTCCTGAATGACCCGGCTCTTGACGACCTCTATCTGCAGCTCACCACGCTGGATGCCCCGGCTGAGATGACGGAAGTCGATCAATACATCAGTTCTGCTGAGAAGGCAGTGAAGAAAGACGTCATCGTGAAGGACAGCATCCTTCTGCACCAGCCCTCCGTATCCAAGGAGGAGGCAATCCGCAAGGCCGGCGAGCTTCTGGTCGAGAGAGGGTGCGTGGAACCGCAGTATATTGATGCGATGCTTGAGAGAGAACGCCTTGTCAGCACGTACATGGGTATGGGCATAGCGATTCCGCACGGCACGTCCCAGGCCAAGGGAACGGTCAAGAAGACGGCAATCACCATGATCCAGTATCCGGATGGCGTAGACTTCGGCGACGAGAAGGCCCAGCTTGTCTTCGGTATCGCGGGCCTGGGCGATGAGCATCTGGATCTCCTGAGCAAGATTGCAGATTGTCTGGACGATGAGGAAGTCCTTGAGAAGATGAAGACGACGGATGACGTGGACTGGATTCTTAAGACGCTTTCCTGATGTGAGTGGCGCGGTTTGGGAGCTTCCACAAAAACATATTTTTGGAGCATAAACCGTAAAACTAAATATGCAAAGCATCTCTGATGCATAAAACTGAAGCCGCCCTTTCACTGCGAAAGGGCGGCTCTTGGCTTGGGAATATCTGAATTTTCAGAACCATAGTTCACAAACCCCTGTTCCTGCTGTATAATATCAAAAGATAAGACATTAATAGGCAGGATTGCCCGGCTAAAATGATATGCTCTGCGCAAAAGGGTAGAAGCTTGAAACCGAGTTTCAAAGATGCCTGCGGCGCCTTTGCCTAAGCGCAGGATCAGAAAAGAGGAAATTCTTATGGAAAATCAGAAAAGAAGACTGGTAACTAGAAGCGATTTTGACGGCTTGGCTTGCGCCATGATGCTGAAAGAATTGAATCTGATTGACGAGATTAAGTTCGTCCATCCTAAAGACGTGCAGGATGGCAAAATTGAACTGTCTGCAAATGACATCACGACCAACCTGCCGTATGATCCGCGGGTGTCGATTGCATTTGACCATCACGAATCGGAGGTTGACCGATTGAGGGCGCAGGAAACAAATGGCAAGCTGATTATCGATCCGAACGCCAGGAGCGCGGCCCGCGTCGTGTATGATTATTACGGGGGCAAGGAAACATTTGCACGCATTTCGGATGACCTGATGGCTGCCGTGGACAAGGGGGACAGCGCTGATTTCACGTTGGACGAGATTCTGCATCCCGAAGGCTGGGTGCTCCTGCATTTTCTGATGGATGCCCGCACCGGCCTGGGCAGATTCCATGACTTCCGAATTTCGAATTATCAGCTCATGATGGAACTGATTGACTACTGCCTGGATCATGATATCGACGAGATTCTGGAACTCCCGGACGTGAAGGAACGCTGCGTACTCTATTTTGAGCAGTCGGAGCTTTTCAAGGAGCAGCTTCTTCGGATTGCGAAAGTTTATGACAAAGTTGTCGTATTGGATCTAAGAAATGAAGAGATAATCTATGCCGGCAACCGGTTCATGATTTATGCCCTGTTCCCGGAGACGCAGATTTCCATCCACGTGGCATGGGGATTCAGGAAGCAGAACACGGCCGTAATGATCGGCAAGTCCATCATCAATAAGGCGTCGAAGGTGGACATCGGCGAGCTTTGCCTTAAGTATGGCGGCGGCGGCCATCACAATGCCGGTACATGCCAGCTTGACAACGATACCGTGGATGCTCAGCTGCCGGATATTATCGCGGCGCTTAATGAATGACGGGACGTCATGGATGAGGCTCCCTGGTAACATCAAAGAATGGCAGATGCGGCGGATACTGCCGCAGACACCTCAGAAGAGGCTTTTGCTCCTGCTGCATAAGAACTTTTTGAATATTAAAAGGGAGATGTCTCTTCCGCCGTAAAGGCGGTCAGAGATGATCTCCCGTTTTTTTAGTCCCTCATAAAAGCGACGATTCTTTACTCCCTCAACTTCTTTAAAAATATAACCTCGCAAGAAGGTGGAAGCGATGCCGAAAATCTCTCGTTCCGACAGCAATCTGTTCCCGATACCCAGGGGCTCTTATATCAGAAATACCCGGTACGTCTATGTAAATACCTCTAACAGGTATGTCCCGCCATCCGAAAAGAAGGAAAAAGGCGGCCGGGGGAAAGGCACAACGTTACTGTTCACACCTCATGTACTGCCCTTGTCATCCTGAGCGTAAGCGAA
>JAUMWM010000157.1 GCA_030529705.1 Lachnospiraceae bacterium | reverse complement strand
AGAAAAACTTACTCATCGAGAGGGGGTGGACAATATTTTTAGTCTTCACCTTGCGTTCAGCCCGTACACATAGGCCAGATAGCAGGCAAAGTCGCCAATCCTCTTGCGGTGCAGTCGCTCATCCCTTCCCAGTTCATTCCTCCATGCCGTATCCCACCCGTTCATCTCCATGCAGCGCGTAACGGCGTTCAAGTGGCTGATGACCGAGTCGTGGCAGGCCGTGCGCGCGTCGTCCGTATCCATCCTTTCCTGGCGGGAAATCATGCGCCAGTTCGCACGAATATTGGCGTAACGTATGGCGACTACCAGAAAATCATGCCAAAGTTCTTCAAAGTCTTCATCTTCGGTGTTGGCGTTGTCAATCAAATGGCCGTAGATTCTTTCAGCTTCCTCAAATGAAAGCCTGTCTGACATATCCAGATATTCTTGATAAGTTGCTATTTCTGTCATTTTACTCACCCAGTATGCAGTACTTCAGGAAATATTTCCCTGAAATTATTTTTCAAATGCTTGATTTAGGAGCTTAGGAATTATTTCTACACAATATGGCAAAACATCGCATGAGAGGGAACGTCCACATTCTGCGAAGATTCTGCATTATGCAGATTAGCTTCCATAAATATAACACGTTTAACTCGAAATGTTTAGCCCTGTATCAAAACAGGACGTATACAATTACGGCAAACAAATTACCAAATGACCATTATGCGAAGATTATCTTACAATATTGAGGATAAACAGAATGATGATAATGCGGAGACGTAATATGTTGCCCCGCCAGGTAACAGCAAGTCGGGCATCAAAAGAGTGTTTCCGTGGAGGAGGATATAAAAATGGCAACGATGATTCTGGTTCTTATATGTATAGCAACCCTTGGACTTCTTATAGCAAGTATTGTAGACACGCTTTATCATGTCTATTAAAGATTCTTCCACACATTAATGATTCGACAAAATTAAATATGAAAAGTATCGCTGATACTTAAATACCAGAGCCGTCCTTTCAATGCAAAAGGGCGGCTTTTAACTTGGGGAAATTGGGATAAGTCAAGAAGGTCCCTACAGTGAGGATAAGTCATGATTCCGTGATTTCTCATTTACTTAACAGGATAAAAATGGTATATTGATTTGGGAATCATGGTAAGATTAATGTTTAATGCAAGGCTCAAGTCAAGTGTAATAGTTGGAGAGGGATAGATGGCTGTAAATTATGTACGTTTGTGGAAACTCTTGCTTGATAAGGGGATGAAGAGAACGGATCTTAAAACTGAGGCAGGGATTAGCTCCAATATACTTGCAAAGCTTGGAAAGAATGAGTATGTATCAATGGAGACTATGGAGAAGCTTTGCACTTCTTTAGAATGTAATATCGAAGACATCATGGAGTTCAAAACAGAAAAAGGAGTGCGATAATAATGCTTTCCAGTATAGAAATATGTGCCGGCGCCGGCGGACAGGCGTTAGGATTATCCATGGCCGGCTTTGAGCATGTCGCTCTAATAGAATATGAGAAGGACTACTGCGAGACGCTGAAGCGAAACCGACCGGATTGGAATGTGATTTGCGGCGATATTAAAGAATTTGATGGTTGGCCTTACCGTTTCCAGATCGATCTTCTTGCGGGCGGAGTTCCCTGCCCGCCATTTTCCGTTGCCGGAAAGCAGCTTGGGTCTGCTGATGAAAGGGATCTCTTTCCGGAAATGCTGCGGCTGGTTGAAGAAATCGTACCAAAAGCAGTCATGATTGAAAATGTAAGAGGATTTCTTGACCCTGTTTTTGAAGGCTATCGGGCAAATGTATTCGCAAAGCTGGATAAGCTGGGCTATAATGCGCAGATAAAGCTTTTGCAGGCATCAGATTACGGAGTCCCTCAACTCCGGCCGAGAATAGTAATCGTAGGAATCCGGAAAGACATAGATAAAACTTTCTCTTACCCCGAACCGCATCCTGAAAATACAAAGACGGTCGGACAGACATTAAGCGACCTTATGAAAGAAAATGGGTGGATTCGTGCTGATGAGTGGATTGCAAAAGCAGATAAAATAGCCCCGACCATAGTTGGCGGCTCAAAGAAGCACGGAGGCCCGGATTTGGGCCCGGCCAGGGCGAGAAAGGCATGGCTGGCCCTTGGCGTGGATGGCCTTGGGGTTGCAAATGAAGCGCCAGAGGCGGAATTTGAAGGAATTCCCCGCCTAACCCCTCGAATGATTGCCCGGATTCAGGGATTCCCGGATTCATGGGATTTTGGTAAGCGGAAGACAGCGGCGTGCCGCATGATTGGAAATGCCTTTCCGCCGCCTGTGGCACAGGCGGTTGGCGAAAAGATAAGGGAGGTTCTTCAGTAATGGAGTCAATAATCGCTCAGGAAAGAAAAAGATACCATGAGAGACTTTTGCGGGAAGGTGTTCTTACGATTGATAAAAATGGAGTCCCCAGTAATGCTGACAAATCTTCCAATATATCAAAAAGAATTGCCTTGGGGATAGCCAACAAACTCATGGCTGAGACGCAAGACAAATCTGTCGGGCAGACATCCGGTGCAAAGTTTGAGCAGCTTAACATGGAGTTTCTTGCAAATACATTCCCGAAGTTACAGAATCTACGACCCGGTGCATGGCATATCACAAAACTGGGCAACCGAAATTCCATGAAAACGAGTAGCTTTGCGCAATATGAACATTTGGAATATCTCAATCGCCTAACAGTATACGACAGGAAGCTTGCAGCGGCGATGGGCAACGATTATATGGTTGCTCCGGATGTTGTAGTATATCGTGAAACGGATATCAGCGATCTGCCGTTGGATCTTGCAATATAACATATGCGGTGTAGTTTCGGAATCCCTGAGAGAAAGAGTTCTATTTAGCTGGAATAAGGAGGGAATCATATATGTCAAGTTTTGCATTTTTAATACTGTGTAGCAAATTGAACACTAAGAAATCAGTAATCTGATATCGCTAAACAGAGGTCCGAAGTCTGTACTTTCTGAAGAGGAGACAGCTTTGTATACAGATCCTGGTATTCTTTCCGCATGATCTGTACAGCCTGCGGAGGCTGATTCTCCGCTACAATCAGCACGATATACTGTCTGCCTTGCATGGCCAGGGCCAGCTTCTCCAGTCCCTGTGTGAATTGTTCATTCTGCAGGTCTTTCGGATTCCGAATGTTGCCGATGACGCTCACGGAGGCCATGTTCTGCTGGACGTTGATTTTATCAGATAAAATGGCGATCTGCTCACGGTCAACATTTGTTATCTTGATGCCCGGAAAATGCCCGATTAAGGCATTTTTCAGCGTGTCCCCCAGGGTGACCGTGGACCGTTTCTTTGCAATATCCGACTCGTTGTTGCGGACTCCCACATAAAAGCTGCTTTTTCTGCCGTCCGATTCCATGACGATGAACACGGTCGCATTGTAGGTGGACAGCGTGTTAAAAACAGTCGTGAATTTATCTGTTACGGATTCGCCTTTTTCATAAACCATCTCTGTAATGTGGTACATGCGTACATTGTCGATGAGGTCTTCTTCCAACGGCAGCATTTCCCCCACCGGCGCTATTTCCATTTCCGTGAGCCGGCTCAGATGTTTCTTCCGCAGACCCTCGCCAATAATTTCAAGACGGTTCTCCAGGGTCAGTTCTTTTACAGACACTTCGTTTGCTGATTCTACTGCCAAATCATTCATAACCTTACTCCCTCGCTATTGCATTGACCGCATCCGTGAATCTCACCAGCCAGTTATCGTCATTCTGCAGAAGCTGTTCTTCCTCTGAGAGTTGGGAGGAAAGATCTGCTTTCACTGCTTCTTTCCCGGCAAGCAAAGTGAGCAAATGCTCTTTATATGCGTTTCCAAGCGTGTCGAAGTAAATGTTAAGCTTTTCGACACAAGTCGTGAAGATTTTATAGAGATGTGGCTCGGTTGCAGACAGGGCATACTCGCGCCATTTTTCGTAGTAATAGGTGGTCTCCAATATCGGCCTTGCCTCATTTGGCTCAGGCTGTTTGAAGAACCACCCGAAAAAATCTTCCTTGGGCGTGACATAAGCTTCTTCTTTTATTTTTAATAGTTCATCTTTGATTGACGGAATTGAATCAAATGTAAAATCCGGAGCAGAAATTCTCTCCGGCATATATCCTCTGTCGGCAAAGGATGAGAAAACATGGGAAAACATGCGGAAAAAACGCTATGAAATTCATTTACAGAATCACCATTTAAGTTTATAATAATGTATATAATGTCAACGAATCCCGTGGGGTTATTCGGCATAATGCACTATAATAATAGAAGAGGTAGTCGTATGGAAAATGAATATGTTTTTTCGGAACTAGATCAGTATTTGTTCGGCCACGCCACGCACTATGACCTGTACAAGAAGCTCGGTGCGCACCCGACCACCATTGACGGCGTAGAGGGAACCTATTTTGCAGTGTGGGCTCCGAATGCCCAGCGGGTCTCCGTTATCGGCGAGTTCAATGACTGGGATACGGAGGCTGACATCATTGCGAATGAAGATGCCATCGGCGTATGGCAGGGCTTCATCCCGAACGCGAAAGCCGGCCAGATGTACAAGTATTTCATCATCGGATATCAGGGCGAGCACCTTTACAAGGCGGATCCATTTGCAAATCAAGCAGAACTCCGCCCGGGCACGGCCTCTGTCATTGCGGACCTCCGCAACATCAAGTGGTCCGACTCGGTCTGGATGAAGAAGCGCCAGAATTTTGATGCCAAGAAAGAGCCGATGGTCATTTACGAATGCCACATCGGGTCCTGGATGAAGCACCCGGAAACCGCCGGAAAGGGCAAGGAAGGCTTCTACAATTATCGCGAATTTGCAGAGAAGGCGGCCGACTACATCAAGGATCTCGGTTACACCCACATTGAGCTTATGGGCATTGCGGAGCATCCATTTGACGGATCGTGGGGATACCAGGTGACGGGATATTACGCTCCCACGTCCCGCTACGGCACGCCGAACGATTTCCAGTACATGGTCAATTACTTCCACAAGAAGGGCATCGGCGTCATCCTTGACTGGGTACCGGCGCATTTCCCGAAAGACGCGGCCGGCCTTGCCTGCTTCGATGGGACGGAGCTCTATGAGCACAAGGATCCGCGTCAGGGCGAGCATCCGGACTGGGGTACCAAGATTTACAACTATGGCCGTCCGGAAGTCAAGAATTTCCTTATGGCAAATGCCCTCTACTGGGTCGAGTTCTTCCATGTCGACGGCCTGCGCGTGGATGCGGTTGCCTCCATGCTCTACCTTGACTATGGCAAGAAAGACGGAGAGTGGGTCGCGAACAAATATGGCGACAACAAGAACCTTGAGGCGATTGAGTTCTTCAAGCATCTGAATTCCTGCCTGCTCGGAAGGAATCCGGGCGCAATCATGGTCGCCGAGGAATCTACCGCATGGCCGAAGGTAACGGCGAAGGTAGAGGAGGACGGCCTTGGCTTTACGATGAAGTGGAACATGGGTTGGATGAACGACTTCCTGGAGTACATGAAGCTCGACCCGCTGTTCCGCAAGAACAACCATTACAAGATGACGTTCTCGACATCCTATGCTTACAGCGAGAACTATATCCTGGTTCTTTCCCACGATGAGGTCGTCCACCTGAAATGCTCTATGTGGAGCAAGATGCCGGGCATCTACGAGGACAAGTTCCACAATCTGCGCGCGGGCTACACCTACATGATGGGTCATCCGGGCAAGAAGCTCCTCTTCATGGGCCAGGAATTCGGCCAGCAGAGGGAGTGGAGCGAGGAACGCGAGATCGACTGGTTCCTGCGGGAGACGGACCTCAACGAGCAGCTTCTGGATTATGTCCGCGACCTGTGGAAGCTCTATGCGAAGTACCAGTGCCTGCACGGAACGGACTGCGATCCGCTTGGATTCGAGTGGATTAATGCGGACGATGCGGACCGCAGCATCTACAGCTTTATGCGCAAGTCCTCGGACGGCAAGAAGAACCTGCTGTTCGTGCTGAACATGACTCCGATGCCGCGTCCGGATTATCGCTGCGGCGTTCCGGTACTCGGAAATTATAAGCTGATCCTGAACTCCATGGATCCGAAGTACGGCGGCACGGCGGAGAGGACGAAGAAGACCTACAAGGCTACGGAGGGCGAGTGCGACAACAGGCCGTACGCGATCGCTTATGACCTGCCGGCATACGGATGCGCGATCTTCGAGTTTGACTATCCGGTGGAGGGACCGGTCAAGAAGGCTGTGAAGAAAGTGGCGAAGAAGGCGGCAGCAAAGAAGGCTGACGCAGAATAAGATTTGGGAATAATTAGAACGCCAGGCGGGCTGTCCGCCTGGCTTTTTTTGCTCGTGGGGTCGGTCTGAGGGGTTGGCCCGAGGGTTCGGCTG
>JAUMWM010000021.1 GCA_030529705.1 Lachnospiraceae bacterium | reverse complement strand
GAATGATTATCTATTTTGTTGAAAACCTGACAAAAAAAGAGTATCATGGGGATAGAATTATGATGCGATAAGTGTACTTTTTTGAAAGGCGAAAGATGCATGTTCCTTTCCATATATGACTCGCCGGCGTTGGCCGCCTACTTCGTGACTGTCGCCGCAGCGCTGGGACTTGTGATGGGCTCTTTCCTGCACTGCGCCGCATGGCGGATCGTGCGCGGGGAAAGCTTTCTGAAAGGGCGGAGCCGCTGTCCGCAGTGCGGGCACACTCTTACTCCCGCCGAACTGATTCCGGTGGCAAGCTGGCTTATCCAGAAAGGCCGCTGCCGAAACTGCAACAGCCCGATACCGGCCCGCTACCCGCTCTCCGAGCTCGGGTTTGCGGCTCTCACGGTCCTCACCCTGCTGCGCTTCGACCTCACGGCCGTATGCCTTCGGAATTACGTGTTCATCTGCTGCCTCTTCTGCCTGACCCTGACGGACTTGGACGATCGAATCATCCCGGATGGCTGCCACGTCATCTCGGCGCTTGCCTGGGCCGTATGGGCAGCGGCGGACTTTCCCGGATGGGCGGAGGTCGGGCTCCACGTACTTTCGGCATTTGCCTTCGGCGGAGGGATTCTCGGAATTTCCCTCGTCATGGACAAAGTAATGGACCGGGACACGCTGGGCGGAGGCGACATCAAGCTGGTCGCGGTGGCGGGGCTGTATCTGGGATTTGTCGGCACCCTTTTCATGCTGATAATCGCATGCATCATCGGACTTGCGGGTTCTCGTTTTTTGCAAATGCCGCAAAGGGGCAGTCGGGAAGCTGGTCAGGAGGAATCCGGAGCCGGAAATTCTGGAAACGCTCCGGGGCAAATGTGCGGCAGAGAGGAAGCAGACCAAGAGGGACCCGGAGCCTTTCCTTTCGGACCCGCGCTGGCGGCATCGACCTGCTTTATGCTGTTTTGCGGCGGACCGCTGGTTCGTTGGTACACAGGATTGCTGTAAAGAATAAGGATAACTGGGTGGAGGGTTTTGCTTCTTGTAGGTTAAGTACAAGAGAAAGCATCTGCGCATATGCGCGGGTTCAAAGAAAGAGGTAAAAATGGCAAAGAAAATTCTGGGAATTGATATGGGCGAGAACAGCCTGAAGCTGGCGCTTATGTCCGGGAGGGAAATTTTGAAGACCGTTTCGGTCCCCATGCCGGACCACATGCTGAAAGAGGGGCGGATCGTATCCGGCGAGACCATGGGAGAACTGGTCCGCACGGCCATGCAGCAAAACGGCATCCGCACCAAAGACGCGGCGTGCGTCATGACGAACGAGACGGTATTTGTCAAGAACGTCACGCTGCCCAACATGTCGCCGAAGCAGTTGGCGTACAACCTTCCGTTTGAATTCCGCGACTATATAACCGGCGAGACAAGCGACTACGTGTTCGACTATGCCACGCTTTCCGTGCCGGAACAAAAGAAAGGCCTGCTGCCGATCGGCAAGGCGGGGAAAAAAGCCGGGAAGAAAGGGAAGGATTCGGCCGGGTCGGACAGTGCCAACGGCGGGAATGCCGGATTTGAATCATCTGCAAATGCCGGAAGCGGAATGCAGGCAGGCTTTGGAGCGGCGGGCGGATACGGCGGCATGGCCGGATCGGGCAGCGGCTTCGCGGGCGGATATGGCGCTCCGGGCGGAAATGGCCCTGCGGGAGGATACGGCGCCCCGGGCGGAAGCGGTTTTTCTCCTGCAAATGACGCTTCCGCAGGAGCTGCCGAAGCCAACCCCGATGATTCGGTGGAGCTGCTCGCAGTGGGAGCCCCCCGCCAGGCGGTGGACGAACTGCGGACCATGCTGCATGTCGCAGGCTTGAAGCTTCGCCGGGCGGCGCCGGCAATCTGCACCTACACGGAGCTCTTGAGGCTGTCCTGGGTCCGCGACTATCCGGACCGGGAACTCTGCATCCTGGATTTGGGCAGCCAGGCCATCCGTATGTACATATTTAAAGGCGACCGATACACCGTCACCAGAGAGATTGAAAACGGCCTGAATTTGCTGGATGGGGCAGTGGCGGACGCGTTCAATGTGGATGAGCATCTGGCGCATACATATTTGCTTACGAATTACGAAGGCTGCCAGCAGCACGAGGGCTGCCTCAACACCTATGGGAACATCGCCCTGGATCTGATGCGGGCCATGAACTTCTACCGGTTCAGCAATCCGGACAGCAACTTAAACGACGTGCTGCTGTGCGGGGGCGGGTCCCTGCTGGAACCGCTGCGGGAAGAGATCACGCAGTCGCTGGGCATGGACATCCATTTCCTGTCGGATTTGATTCCGGGCGTTGACGATCCGGGCCTCGGGGTATTTGCGCAGGCCATCGGCATCACCTTGCAGTAAGTAAAGCGGAGGGGGACAACAAGTGAAACCGTTAAAGATAAAAGCAGCGTCGGGGTATTTGCCCGAGAAAAAATCCATCAATCTCGCAACTGTGGATGAAAAGACCGTCAGCATTTCCGGCTCGGTCGTGGGAATCATCCTGGTCGTGTTGCTTGCGATCGCGTTCTCGAAGTTTTTCGTCATCGACCGCTTAATGGAAATGCAGAAGAAGGAAAATGAGGCGACCGCCCTGGAAGCCGAGGTCCAGAAGGGCTACGCCCGCCTGGAAGAGCTGATTGGCGTGGAAGACGACTATGCCCACTACACGCTGGACAACATGACGAAGGAAGAACTCGCCCGCTGCAACCGGGTCGATGTGATCCAGATGATGCAGGATAAAGTGTTGAGCAAATTTTCCGCAATCAGCTGGTCTGTTTCCGAAAACATCCTTACCATAAAGCTCACGGGGGATAGCCTGCAGCAGATTAACGCATTAAGCCAGGACATTGAAAAGGCCCCGATCGTCAGCTTCTGCACGGTGCTCAGCGCCGAAAAGAAGACCCAGACGGTGAAGTCGAAGAGCGATGGGACGGAGAGCAAGAAAGAGGTCGTTACGGCGACGATTAACGCCTACCTGCAGAATGCGCCGGAGGAGGATGACTCCACGGCAGAGGCATCAAGTAAGACGGGGGATTCAAGCAAGTCGGGAAGCTCCGATGCGGCGGCTTCGAGCAAGACGGGAAACTCCAATACGAAGACTTCAAGCGAGTCGGGTAGCTCCAAGACAGGTGCTGCGGCTCAAAGTGGCAGTTCCAAATAAGTGACATCGTACGAAGGAGAAAAAGCCAATGAAAAATCTTGAACGGGAATTTAAGATTCGAGAGAGCATTCTTTTGTTAATTCTGGCGATCATTCTGATTGGGGCTGTGTACTACTACCTGGTCCATAAGCCGGTCACCAAGACGATCCGGGAGGCCGAGCAGAAGATCAGCGAGCTGAGCGCAGAAAAACAGACCCTGGACGCGCAGATCGCCAGGCTTGAGAAAATGGCCGGCAAGAGCGCGGATCCGGAGGCCGTAGCCATGGGATATATGCCCAGCTACAATTACAGCGAGAAGGAAATCCAGCTTTTAAATGATATTCTGCAGGATACCCTGGAATACACGGTGACGTTCTCGGGCGTTACCAGGAAAAGCAATCAGATACGACGGAGCTTTACGCTGCGCTTCCGGGTCAAGGACTATGACGCGGTGGAGTCGGTGATCAGGAGCCTGACAAAAACCAATCTGCGCTGCCTGATCGGAGACCTGAGATGCTCGCTTGCGAAGGACGGCTCTATAAATGTAGAAACGGCCGCCGTCTTCTACGAGACGATGGTGGGCGGCACGGAAGATACGGCGCTGCCCAAGGACAAGAGCTGACGGGGGAGGCTGCTCGCCCAGTCCTTGTCATTATGGGCAAGTCCTTTGTCGGTGTGAGCGTACAACTTGTCATTCTGAACGTAAGCGAAGAATCTTTATCTAGCAACTGCGCATGTTTTCGGTTAAGATCCTTCGCTAACGCTCAGGATGACAGAGGGGGGAGCTTGCAATATTCTTTGCTTATGCTCAGAATGACATGGAGGCTTAAGAATGGCATCGGTGTGCTGGAATGACATGATGAGTTTTGAACAATGTGGGGAGTGCTGGAATAACATGGGGAGTTTTGGAATGAGATGGGGTTGTTGGAGTGACGTGGGGGCATTAAGCAGTCACGAGTCAATGATGATTACCACCAGGAGGTGTTTATATATATGAAGAAATTTAGACGCTGGATTAGCTTATTTCTTATAGTGTGCCTCATAGCCGGGGTCTACGGAACCCCGGGGACGGCCATGGCCTCGAATGCCGGCTCTGTCGGAATTGACGCGGCAGAACCCTCGGAAGATACGGCTGAGCTTGAAGCCGTGGAGGAGGAACTCGCCACAGCGCTGGATGACCAGGTGGACGATGATTCGTCCGGGAAAGGCGCGGGCGGGGATGACGTCACCCAAAAAACAGTCGATATGGGTGAAGTCGGCGGAGTCGACTTTCCGGATGACCCGTACATGGCCGATGAGTACGAGGAGCTTTATGATCCTTATGGGGACATCTACCTTGAGGAAGAGGAATGGTATGAGGATAATGCCGAAGAGTGCACGCTGACCGTCGAGGCTGCTCGCGTGAGCGCATTCGAGCAGTGGTTCGACGGGGAGGAGATTCCCGGTTTTCCGACAAAGCAGATGTTATGGACCATGGGGCTGTGGAGGCAGCTCTTTGACGGGGAAGCCGAGGCATCGTCCCTTTATGAAGAAGAACCGCTGAAAGTCGAGATTACCGGCATCCTGCCGGAGAGCGTGATAGCCTATGCGACCTATGTGAATTTTATGCCGTCCCGGGACAACCAGCTCGAGAGGCCTCTTTGTGCTGTGGATATTGACCTCATTGACCTGAATACTGGCGGGACTTACGTGCCGGAGTATGATCTGAAGGTCACCCTGTACGGCGGAGCGGTCGGAGAGGCCCTGTATGCGGGGGAGCCTCTTCTGATTTATGCCCAGGTGCAGGATGACTCCGCAGACGGATCGGCCACGCCCGTCAGCGTTTACAGCAGCTATAACAGTGAAGTCGGACCGTCCGTCTATGAGGCGGGCACGGGAGACGGCCCGATTTATGCCCTCCTAGATGGCGGAATCGTTGAGACGACGGTGGATGATACGGCGTCATTCGTGGCGGCCGGGATGCCGCTGCGCCTCCTTGTCTCTGCCCAGCAGACGGATGTACAGCTGGAGAATGAGGAAGCTTCTGCAAATGAAGCGGATGCCGAAATCCCCTCTGTAGCTTCGGATGACCACAATAGCGGCAGGGAAGCCGTCGTCGGCGATCCGGAAGAAACCCCGGAAGGATCCCCGGAAGAGACCCCGTCCGTCACGGCTCCCGCTCCAATAGACAATCTGACCTACAACGGCAGCGCGCAGGACCTGGTCGAAGCCGGCAGCGCAGAGTTCGGGACGATGCTCTACAGCCTTGATGGGGAGGACTATAGCGAGGACATTCCGACCGCAACGGATGCCGGAGAGTACGCGGTCTACTACAAGGTCGAGGGCGGAGATGGCCAAGAGGACTTCGGACCGGAGACGGTCAACGTAGTTATCAGCCCACTTGCCATCAGGGCCACCGTAACCGGAAATACCGACACGGCGACCTATGACGGCGCGCGGCATGACGTCAGCGGCTATACCATCACGGCGGACAGCGACCTCTATGACCTGCTTCGCGACTATACGTTCAGCGGAGATGCGGAAGCCTTCGCGACGAATGCGGGGACGGTGGCAATGGGACTTGCGCCGGCTCAATTTGAAAATATCAATGACAATTTCAAAGTCACTTTCCGCGTCACCGACGGCTGGCAGAAGATTGATCCCCTTTCGGGCGTCGTCGTGACCGTTACCGGAAACAATGTCACGGAGCCTTATGACGGGACGGAGCATGAGGCCGAAGGCTACGCCGTGAGCATCAATAATGCGCTCTATCAGGAGACGGATTTTGTCTTCAGCGGCCTGGCGGAGGCTTCCCGGACAAATGCCGGCACGACGAACATGAATCTCCGCGCGAACCAGTTCGAGAACAATAACGCCAACTTTGAGGACGTGACGTTCGCCGTCACGGACGGCTACGTGACCGTCGAACCCATCAACATCAACGTGACCATCATCGGCAACACGGACGTGGTGGATTATGACGGCGCAGCCCACTCGGTCGGCGGCTATACGGCGGAGGCGGACAACCCGCTGTATGACGTCAACAGCGACTTCACGTTCAGCGGCCAGGAGGAAGTCAGCCGGACCGATGCCGGTACGACGAACCTCGGCCTTGCGGCAGACCAATTTGAGAATACGGACACGAACTTCGGCACGGTGACATTTGCCGTCACGGACGGCTATATCACGGTTTCGCCCATAGAGGCCACCGTGAGCATCATCGGCCACCATGCCGTAAGCCCCTATGACGGAGAGGAACATGCCGTAAGCGGATACGACGTGGAGCTGGAGGAGGATTCCCTGTACCAGGCATCCTACATCAGCTTCAACGGTTCGGACGAAGCCCGGCGCACGGCGGCCGGCACTACCTACATGGGCCTTTCGGCGGCCCGCTTTAGCAACACGAGCGAAAACTTCTCCACGGTTACATTTGAAGTCGAGGACGGCTACCAGGAAATTACCCCGATTGATGCTACGGTGACGATCACCGGCCATACGGGGACATTTGCCTATGACGGGCAGGAACACGTGGTCGAGGGCTACGACGTAGCGGCCAGCACGCCCCTGTACACATCCTCTGACTTTGCCTTCCTGGGAACGGATACCATAAACCGCACGGCGGCCGGCATCACGGAGATGAGGCTGTCCGAGGAGCTTTTCCGGAACGTCAGCCCGAACTTCGCCAATGTCACCTTCGAGGTGACGGATGGCTGGATTCAGGTCGACCCCGTGGTCATCATCAGCAAAACCCTGGACAATGAGCTTGCAACGACGCCGGAGACATTCCGTTTCGACCTGATTTTGAAGGATGAGAATAACCAGCCGCTTGCCGATTGGACGATGGCGGAAGGCGTTACCACGGATGCGGAGGGCAAAGCGGAAATCACCCTCTCCGTTGCCGGGGGGAATACCGCTACAAAAAGGCTGCTCGTCCCCCTGGAATCTTCCTTAATTATAGAGGAAGATAAGGCGAGCGACACGAACAATTACAAGACCACCATCACGGTAGATGGCAACACGTTAGACGAGGCGGAGTACGAGCTCGACCAGATTTCCCAGAATGAGACGGTGGTCGCTTTTACAAATGCCAAGACGGCCATTTGCCGCGTAGACGAGGAGGAGTTTCAGACGATTTCCAGCGCGGCAGCCTATATCAACGCGCATGGGAAAGAAGGAACAATTGAGATGCTGGTGGATTACGTGATGCCCCAGGAGGACAACGTTGTAATCCCCGCAAACTGCACGGTTACGCTTGTCACCGCTCCGGAGTTCGAGGGAACAGGAGCGGCCAAAGTCATGCGCGCGTCCGGCCATACCGGAGCCATGTTTACGAACCATGGCGTGCTGAATATCGGCAACGAGGAGCCTGGCTCCGGAATTATCCTGGACGGCAATAAGGACAATGTCACGGCCCAATCCTCCATGATTGCGAACATCGGGACGCTTATTATCTACGAAGGGGGCGTCCTTCGAAACGCTGCCACCGATGGCAACGGCGGCGCGGTATCGGGCAACGGAGAGCTGAACCTTATCGGCGGCGAGATCAGGGACAATGCCGCGGCAAATGGCGGCGCGGTCTATACGGAGTCGGGCGTTGTAAACGTGTCCGGCGGAAGCATGTCCGGAAACACTGCCTCAGCAAATGGCGGCGCCATCTGCGCTGCAAGCGGGAGCGTTGTCGTTTCGGGCGGCAGCCTATATGGGAATAGCGCGGCAAATGGCGGCGCGGTCTATGCCGGCAGCGGCACCGTCAGCATATCGGCCGGGTCCATGACCGGCAATACCGCATCGACAAATGGCGGCGCAGTCTATGCCGGCAGCGGCGGTGTGACGGTCACGGGCGGCACGATTGGCGGCCTGCTTTCCGGCAGCGCGAATACGGCCATGAACGGGTCCGCGATTTTCGTGCATGTCGGCAGCGCCAGCTTCTCCGGCGGCAGCGTCACGGGAAATACCGCCCTTTTAGGCGGCGCCGTGGGAGTCGGCAGCGACAGCGCGAGGCTGTTCTTCTCTGAACACGCCAAAGTGACCGGCAACGCCATGGATGGCGCAGCCAGCAACGTATACTTAGACGTGGATACCGATCTTGTCATCAACTCGCTCGGCCTGGAAAGCGACGCCAACGTCGGCATTTATGTGCCGGGAGACGGGGACCTCTACAGGAACCGAGGCGTTTCCGGCGCTCGTTTTGGCGGCTATACGGCGAATGCGGGCCTTTCGGGCTTTAAAAATGACCGCACGATCGGCATGACGGTCAGCGAAGACAACTATAAAATGAAATGGGGCCGGACAATCAGGGTGGAGATGCGGGAACTAGGCACCTTTAGCACGAACCTGCCTCCCGCCAATGTCGGCACTTTTAGGCATGCGGGCGATTTTTATCCGACCGCAAATGAAAACTATATGGATGATATCGCCGCAAGCGTCATACAGGATCTCGGCGCCGTGTCAAAGGGCTACCAGTATGCCTGCGCGTTCGGCAAGGGCGCGACCAGCTACAGCGAGTGCCTCACCATGCTTAACTGGAACAGCGCCACCGGCGACTGGGGCTTCGTGGACCGAGACGGCCAGTTCGTGACCTACGATTCCGACCCGCCGACCCTGGTGATTTACTATGCGCTCCCGGTGTATCTCTCCTTCACCAACAATACCAGCTTCCCCATGAGCCTGGTCGGCCTTAAGATGAACAGCATTGATGTCGCGGCAAATCACTACGGCCTCGTCATTGCAAGGAACAGCGCGACGGAAGCCAATTTTGCCCCGATAGAAGACAGCGACCTTACGCTTGATCCGGGCCAGTCGATCAACCTGATGTTCCCGGGCGTCCGCAATAAGAGTTATAGCTTTGACGGCCTTTTTGCCGGTGCGGACGAGACGCTGGAGTCAGTACTCTACAGCCGCACAGAAGACAGCGGCGACCATATCGCTACCCGGGCGGCAGATGGCGGCCGGGCGATTACCATGTCCGGAAATACCAGAAATGACGCATCTTCGCTCAACATCGTGTTCGGCGGCGCCGCGAATATCTGCAAGATCGTGGACAGAAGCGGGGAGGAACATTTTTATCCCAGCCTGTATCTGGCGGTTACCGATGGCGACAGCCATTATGATGACTGGAAGACGGAAGATACGGATACCATCGTAATAGAGATGATCAGGGACTACCTGATTCCCTCCACGGACCTGCCGGACATACCGAGCGGCAAGAAATTCGCGCTTACGACTGCGGCATCGGGGACGGCCTATGACGGAGCCGGTCCGGAACTGAATGGCGTTCGCTGCGCCGTCATCAGCCAGGACCAGGGTAACATCAATTCCTTCATTACGTCGAAGACCGGCGGGGCGGGCACGTCCCTGACGGTTTCCAACCTCGTGTTTGAAGGCAAGCAGCTTGATGCAGTCAGCACGAACGGCGGCGTTATCAACACGAGAGACTGCGAGGTTCTGGCCTACAACGTAAACTTTACGAATTTTTCTGCGGGCAACGGCGGGGCAATCTTTGCCCAGTTTGGCACTGCCCTGAAGAGCGCCTATGAAGAGGCTAACAACCATGTCCGCATTGAAAACTCCGTCTTTGAGAACTGCGCATCCAAGGCGACGCAGGACAAGTTCGGCGGCGGTGCGATCTGGTCCAATGCAAAGGCACTGGAACTGGTGGACTGCGACTTTTCGAATTGTACGGCAACCCAACAGGGCGGGGCGGTCTACCACCGCATTGACGATAACTATTCCTACACCCCCGCCTCCACCACTTACCTGTCGGGATGCACGTTCGAACACTGCTGGGCGAATGCTGCGGGCGGTCTGGAAATCAATGCGTATACCATTGAGATTCACGACTGTACGTTTGACGACTGCCAGGCAAAGACCCGTAACGGGGGCGGCTTTAATGCGTATCTCCGAGATGCGAAGGCAGTTGGCACGAGCCTGACCATCACGGACAGCACTTTCAACAACTGTTTTGCAACGCAGGACGGCGGCGTATTCCGGACCATGATGAACACGACGGTCACCAATTGTACCTTTACGAACAACACTGCGAATGGGAACGGCGGAGGCATAGCCCAGAACAACGGGAATATCCTGATCCTCGATCACTGCACGGTAACCGGCAACAAGTCGGGCAAGCAGGGCGGCGGCATCTACTCGAATGGAGACCTGACGCTCCGCAACAACTGCGAGATCATGGGCAACTCCCTGACGACGAACAATGTCAATAACGGCGCCGGCGTATATCTGATCAGCGTATACAACGAAATAAGGAAGACCCTGACTCTCGGAGATGCGTCCAGGACGACGCCGGACACCTGTATAATCAGCGGCAACGTGACGGCCGACGGTTCGGCCTCCAATCTGAGGCTGCCGGAAAGCGGCGGAAAAAACACGGACAGCGTGATTGTGCTCTGCGATTTTACGACGGGCGAAGATGGCGACAAGCTGATCCACGTACTGAATGCGAATGCTGCGGGCACGTTATTCGGCAGCACGGGGACCGGACTTGCAAAGCCTGCCGGATTTACGGAGTTAGAGCATATCTTTGTAGCGGACAATAATGACCTCTACGGCATTTATAACCGGGACGGCGGCAACAAGCTGGTCTGGCGGGGGGATGTTATTTGCAAAATCACGGACGGAAACGGCCATCTCCTGTATTTCAACAGCGCCTGCACGGATCCCGCCGTTTTTGACAATCTGGATGACGGCACGGAGAATGTACATACAGGGTCTGCATTTGCCGCGCTTCGCTACGGAAAGACGGACCTTCCCATGTGGTACAAAGATGACAACGGCGTCATCCGGCAGTACGACGATGCCTCCCGCACCTACAGCGTGGAGATGCTGGTGGAAGATTTCACGCTTGACCGGAGAATTGTTACGAACAAGGGAAATCTGAGCTGGCAGACGATCGTCCTGACCACGGCGGGTGAGAATGACGCCCTTTACCCCTACAGGGGAACAGAGGGAACATGCGCTACCCTGAGAAGGGGAACGAAGGTTGGCAATAATAATCTCATGAATGTCTATGTCAACATGACGATGCGGAACATCACGGTTGACGGCGGCTCCGAGGACGGCATCGCCGCAGCCTCCAACATGCGCATTGTGAATATGAATCCCCCGGATGGTCGCGCCACGACGGCGATGCTGACGCTTGAGGAGGGAGCAGTGCTGCAGAACGCTCACACGACCGGGAACGGCGCCGGTGTTTTGCTGAACTGGGGTGCCATCCTGACCATGGACGGAGGGAAGATTATCAATTGTGCAGCCGGCGGAAACGGCGGCGCAGTTTATAAGGACGGCGGCGCCAGCAGATTTATACTCATTTCAGGTGAGATTTCCGGCTGCAGCGCAGCGAACGGAGGCGGTCTGTACATCGTCAAGCACAATTCAGACATCAAGTCGGAGATGCGAGGCGGAACCATCACCGGCTGTACGGCAAAGAACGGAGGCGCGGTCTATTTAAATAACGCAGACAATTCATACTTCTATATGTCCGGCGGCAGCATTACCGGCAATACCGCAACGAATACGGGCGGCGGGATAGCCGTGGGAGGCACGAAAACAAAAGTCTACTTCTCCGGCGACGCATATGTATACGGCAATACCAAGGGCGCCGATAATATAAAGTGCAATGTTGAACTGAATCAGAACAGAGGAGATATCATCCAGACTACCGGTCTGGGCGAGGACGCCCTGATCGGCATCTATGTCCCGGATCAGTATATGAAAAATCGCGGCGAGGGCGATTGCATTTTCGGCCATCTGGAAGACAGTGATGCTAATCTCTTCCTTTTCGTCAATGACCGCAATGATCTAAGGGGCGCAAGAAGGTCGAAAGATGGCAAAGACATCTGGTGGCAGCTCATGCACTCCCTCATCGTCACCAATACGGTGGAGAGCGATAACCCGGCAGACAAGAACGTCGAATTCGATTTCACGGTCACGCTGATGGATGCCGATACAGACGTCCCGGTTGACATCACGGCGACATTCGGAACCGGTCGGACAAAGATGGAATTCGTGAACGGCGTTGCTGCCTTCAAGTTAAAGAGCGGCGAGTCAAAGCAGGCCCTTTATGTGCCCGGGACGCTCTCAGCCCAGGTGGCGAATTGCAAGTACGAGGTGACGGAGGCGGAAAACCCCGGATTTACCACCACCGTGAATCATGAGGAGGAGTGGACGAAAATAGGCTCTCTCAACGAAATGGAAGGGGATATTCCGGTCATCGTCCATACGGCTGCATATGTCAATACCCGAAAAACGGGAGACCTGACGGTCAGCAAGACTCTGGTGAGCGATGAGGAGGCGGATCTGACGAAAGACTTCTCCTTCCGAGTGCTTTTGTCCGCGCTGCTTTCCGGAACCTACGGAGGCATGGAGTTCGTCGACGGCGTGGCGACCTTCAATCTGACAGGCGGCCAGTCCGTCACGGCGACGGGGCTTCCGACCGGGATTACCTATACGGTTTTGGAGGCTGCGGATGGCAGCTTTGTCACGACGGCCGCGGTGAACGGCGAGGAGGCGTCTGTTGTAGACGTTCCTCTGGTAGCCGGGAGCAACAGAGATGAGGACGATACGAATGACAATGTCGTCGTAGTTATCAACACCCGCAAGGTGGGGGGCTTGAAGGTTACCAATACGGTCGTGAGCGACGCATCTGCGGATGCAAATGTCCCGTTCACCTTCACGGTTACGCTAAGCGACAAGACGCTAAACGGAACTTACGATAAGAGCGTGGCCGAGGGCGAGAGGGCTATGACATTTGAAAACGGCGTGGCGCGTTTTACCCTGAAAAACGGGGAATCCGTCATCGCGGGCGGGCTGCCCTCGGGAATTACCTACACGGTGACGGAGGCTGTGCCGGCCGGCTTTACGAACAGCAGAAAGACGAATACCAGCGGCAGGATAAGCGATACCTTTATCACCTCCGCTTTCACAAACACCCGCAAGACCGGGAAACTGGTCGTTCGGAAGATCATCGAGACCGACCGTTATTCGGACAAGAACTTAAAATTCGATTTCAGGGTCACGCTTGGAAACACGGTCCATGACGAGGCGACGGATGAGGACGTCTTTGTCCCGGATACGACCATCAACAAGACCTACGGCAGCATAGAGTTTACAAATGGCGTCGGGATCGTCACTACGTCCGGCCACAAGGTCGAGACGGCGGAGGGCGTTGCCGATCCGGGAGTTTTCATGCATGTGATGACCGGCAACAAAGCGGTCAGCGGCCTGCCGCAGGGCATAGAGTATCGTATCGAGGAAGTGGATGTCGAAGGCTTCGAACTGACGGAAGCGAGCGGAGCCGTCGGGACTTTGACGGGAGCCACCCATACTGCGGTGTTCACCAACACTCGCAAGGCGGGAAATCTCACGGTCAGCAAGGAGGTTGTCAGCGACCTATCCACGGATGCGGAGGCCCTCTTCAACTTTACCGTCAAGACGGGCGACACGAGAATCAACAAGGCTTACCATGCGGTGGACGGAAACGGCGACGCGGTCCCTGACGTGACATTTACAAACGGCGCCGCCACCGTATCCTTAAAGAAGGACGAGAGTATTACGATTATCGACCTTCCGACGGACGTGAAATATAACGTGCTGGAGGCATCCTGCACTCTTCCGGGAACGGCGGACGCGGTCAGCATCGCGAACAGTCCCTATACGTCCCATACTGTCGGCAAATCGGGAGTAATCAGCGAGGACGGCAAGACGGTGGTCTATAGAAACACCCGGAAGACGGGGAATCTGACGGTCACGAAGGCCATTAAGAGCGATCTTGCATCGGATGGCGATCAGGAGTTCGCGTTCACCGTGACTTTGACGGATGCGACGATCGGCGATACGGAGGCTTATCCGGAAGGAAAGACGTACGGAACGGGCGAGACGGCGATGACATTTGCAAATGGCGTTGCCACCTTCACCCTCAAAGCCGGCGAGTCAAAAACGGCCGCCGGGCTCCCTGTCGGGGTGGGCTATTCCGTGGAGGAGGCCGCAGATGAGGACTTCGCCACGACCCACACCGGCGCGAACGGCACCATCAGCCAGAATGCTTCCACGGCGGCATTTACCAATACCCGCAAGAGCGGGAGGCTCGTCATCAGCAAGGCGGTGGAGAGCGACCTGGCAGCGGATCGGACCCAGACTTACTATAGCTTTACCGTCCGGCTCGGCCAGGTGGACGACGAGGGCGAATTCGTTGTTGACACGTCCCTCAGCAAAAAATATGGCAGCGTCACCTTCACGGAGGGCGTGGCAAACACCGTGAGGCTCCAGGGAGGAAAGTCGATAACGATTTCCGGCCTGCCCCAGGGCATCGCCTATGAGGTGAGCGAGGCGGCGAAGGCCGACATGACGACGGCCGTGGCGGATGCCGCAGATGACGATGTTACCGAGGTCGTTACGGATGAGGATGGGGCGGTCGTCTCGACTTATGCGCGGGGCGTGGTTACTTCCGCCGCCGACTCGAAAGCGGCCTTCACCAACACGAGGCTGAAAGGAGACCTGAAAATCTCCAAGACTGTAGTCAGCGACCTTGCGGCGGACGCCGGGCAGGCATTTGCCTTCACCGTGAAGCTTGGCGATACGAAGATTAACAAGACTTACAGGGCGTTTATGGCGACCGATGGCGGGGAAGAAGTTGAGATTCCGGACGGCGTCACCTTTGCAGGGGGTATGGCCGGCATTTCGCTTACGGGCGGACAGGCCGTCACCATTAAGGACCTGCCGAGGACCGTAACCTATACCCTGGTTGAGGCGGAAAATGCGGATTTCAACACGCGCCTTGTGGATGCGGGCGGAACGGATAGGAACTCCTCCAGCGCGAGCGGCGCGGTAGGAGAGACTGAATCGGCGGTTTCCTTCATCAATACGAGAAAGACCGGCGACCTGGCGGTCACCAAGAGAGTGGTGAGCGACCTGGATGCGGACAAGGATGCGAAATTCGCCTTCACGGTAAGGCTCGGCGCAAGAAACGACGACGGGAAATTTGTCGTCGATGAAACGATCGGCAATACGGAAGAAAACCCGGACGGAACGGCCTACGGGGCAATGACGTTCAAGAACGGCGTTGCGACATTTGAACTGAAAAAGGGCGAGACGGTCATCGCGCGCGGCCTGCCGACCGGCATCGGGTTTACCGTGACGGAGACGGCGGACGACGGATTCACGACGAGGATCCTGGACGGCGATGATGAGGACGTGACCCGTAAGGAGCTGGACGAAGATGAGAAGGTGATAAGCTCCTATGCCAACGGCCAGATCAGCGAAGACCGGTCCACGTTCGTGTTCACGAACACGAGAAAACTCGGAACCCTTCGGGTCAGCAAGACGGTCGAGAGCGAGATTGCGGCGGACAAGGATGCCGAATTCAAATTCAACTTCAAGGTGAGAGTCGGCAGCAGGAACGAGGACGGGGAATTCGTCCTTGACGAGACGTTCGGCAACACGGAGGAACATCCGGAGGGCGTAGTGTACGGCGATATGACGTTTAAAAACGGCGTTGCCAGATTCGCACTCGCTGACGGCGAGGTTATGCAGGCTGCGGGAATGCCGATTGACGCAGTCTACGTGGTCGAGGAGAATATAGAGGAAGAAGAGGAGGAAATCGAGAAGATTGATGGATTCGTTCCGGTGGATGAGCAGACGGGAACGATCATGAACGGCGTGTCCCTCGCGGAGTTTACGAATATCCGGGCGGTGTGCAAGATAACCGGCACGGTTACCGGAGAGGACGGGCAAGCGCAGGAGGGAATCCTTCTATATTATAAGGAAGGCGAAGACGCTGAAGGTGGCGAAGACGATGGAGATGGCGGCGAAAAGGTCGTCCGTCCCGCGGTATTCGGTTCGCTAGCGGAAGCGTTCGACATGCTCTCAAAAGAACTCTTTGCCGATGAGGACGGAGAGACGGCTTACGATCCAAGCCTTGGATATGCCGTCAAGATGTTGGTTCCTCACCATCTGGTGAGCCAGGGTCTTGCGTTGCCGGAGAATCTGCATGTCACGCTGACGACGGCGGGAGTGGATGAAAAAGATGGATTTGCCTACATCGGGGACGATGGCACGGCCGCCGTGGTCAAGAGAGGCGGGGAGTTCGGCTCCATGATTTCGTATCAGGGTGAGGACGATGCGCCGGGCGAGCTTACCCTGGGTGATATCACGCTGGATGGCAATATGGATTCGTACACGGCGAACGAGATTGGCGGCCTTGTGCAGGTATCTCCGGCGAAAACGCTGGTCATTGGCACGGGGACGACGCTTCGCAATTCGCTCAGCTTGGAGAACGGCGCGGGCATTTACCTTGCCGAAGGGGCCACGCTCCGTATTTCGGGAGAGCCGAGTTTTGGAGATGGAAACTTCAAAGAAGGTTTTGACGACGAATTCCTTGCGAAACTGGAAGAGATGGGCAAGAGCGTATCCGACGTGCTAAACGGCGGGGAGGAATATGCAAGGCCGAGGCAGGATATCTTCCTTATGGAGACGGGCGAGAAGCCGGCTTCCATCATCGTGACAGATGACCTGACCGGAGAGGCAGGTTCTATCTGGGTGTGGGCGGATGACAAAGAGCATTACTATATGCTAAAGCCCTTTGCGAAGGTTGCGGAGGAGAGAATGGCTTCGCTCGGCGAGGACGATGATGCTTTGGATGAGGCAAGCTACAAGGTCTTCCGGAACGCAAGGCCGGACATGGAGACGGACTGCGGCGGAGACTATCTGACGGGCCAGAAAGGCGATGAAAAGAACCTGCTTTACTGGACGGGAGGATTTGACTTTACTTTCCTGAAAATTGATGGGGAAGGCAAGGGACTTTCCGGGGCGGCATTTGCCCTGTATACCGAGTATGAGAGTTCTACGGTCAACACGCCTTATACGAAGAATGACAAAGAGGTAGTGGCTGTCAGCGCGAGCGGCCAGGCGACCGGCGAAAATGCCCTGACCTGCAAGGACGATGAGGGGAATGATGCGGCATACCCGATAGGGACGGTCCTCTTTGAAAAGATAGCGCCCAAGACTTACTACATGGTGGAGACGACGGCGCCGGACGGGTATGAAAAGAATGACACGGTTTATGAAGTGGTCATTGCAAATGACGGCAAGCCGACTATCCGCACGAAGGAAGATAAGGACGCTGCGGAATACACGGTGGAGCAGTATAAGGTGAAGAAGGAGGACGAGGACGATTCGGAGGATTCTGGCGAATCCGGTGCTGATGCGTCCGGCGATTCCGAGGATTCTGACGAGATAGAATGGCAGTATCAGATTATGAATGCCAGCAAGGTTGGCCGCAAAGTGATCCTGAGAAAGGTCAATAAGAGTTACAGATCCCTCACGAAAGCGCAGTTCCGTATTTTCAGGTATGACCTGACGGAGGTGACGCAGGGACGGGCGGCCGATGCGGAGTACTATGAATCCGGCGACGGCGGGGCCTACTTTATCGGCGATCTTCCGATCGGCACGTATTATCTGTGGGAGACGGAGGCGCCGGAAGCGACGACTGCGAAGAAAGCGGACGGCACCACGGTCACGACGGCCTATGGCGGCAACGCCGGGAAGGTCTTCATCCTGAAGGTCGGCACCGATGGGGTATCCCAGAAGGAGCTTGGCAAGGTGGATACGAACGGCACGTTGCTTGTAGACGAGGAGGATACCGTGAAGCAGTTTGCGGGCGAGGACGCGCTCAAGGATTTCAGGGAGTGGATGCAGCTGCATCCGGCGGAAGCGGAAGAGGACGAGGCTGACGATTGAGGTTGTGTTTTCCGTTGAGCAGAAACTTGTCATCCTGAGCGCAAGCGAAGGATCTTTCACAAAGCCTGTCATTCTGAGCGTAAGCGAAGGATCTTTCAAGTCAGCCAGCTGGGGATGGTAAAAAGATCCTTCGCTGCGCTCAGGATGACATGAGGTGGGGGATTGTTGGACGGCGAGAAGCAACCGGGCATTGCCAAACGATGACAACGAAGCAATGGCGAAATAGACAGATGTTCTAATGCAATGGGACTTATGAAATGCTGTGCGAAATGCGGCAAGAGCGGGACGGCGGCTGTCCGGATTTCCCGTGGAAAGAAGATCGTAGTGAGAAATGCGGCAAGAGCGGGACGGCGTGCATTTGAAAAAAGAAATTATTATGTAACAGAAGGGGCGTGATCTGGACATGAATAGAATAGGGAAAAAATTGCGCTCTCAGGACGGAGCATCGATTACTTTTGCATTACTGCTGTTTATGGTCTGCGCCATCCTTTGTTCCGCGCTCCTTGTGGCGGCGACGACGGCATCGGGGCGGATGGCCCAAATGGCGGAGAGAGACCAGCGGTATTATGCCGTTGCCTCGGCCAGCGAGATGCTTGAAGGGTTGATCAGCGGGGAGGATAATGTCGTCACGATTATCAAGGTGACGGAGGAGAAGCAGGCGGCGACTTATACAAATGGCGTGGTGACGGATACGACCAATGCCGATCCCGTTAAGACGGAATATCTGGTGGATAAGTCCCCGGAGAATCTGGATAAAACGGCGGATTTGACGGATGAGAACAAGATGCACGTCGCATCGACGAAGTCTATTGTCGCGGATGCGGCCATGAACATGGATAGCGCCACGCCCTTGACAGGAAGGACGCTGGCCATTACATCGAGGGTCAATACGGCTCTGGGCATTACCGAAGATCCGCTGGCGGTGACCGTTTCTGAAGACCTCCAGAAGATTTCGGATGAAACTGATGAAGATGATCCCGAGGGCGCAGGCGGGGCCGCATGGGAGATGAAGCTCACGGTCCATAACTCGGACGGCGAACCGTTCACCCAGATACTCACCTTCACCACGGAGGGAGTGAAGGGAAGCCTGCCGCCGGAAGTAACCACCACAACTTCCGATCCGGACATGGACGGGGAGGACGTCAGCTATACGGTCACGACGACCAAGAAGACCTATGAGACGGTGACGTATTCCTGGACATTGAGCGGTATTGGGACGAAGACGGGGGACGAGACGGAAAGCGGGGGATGATTGGATATGGGAAAGATAAGTGGTAAACTGAAAAGAAAGATACGCAGTCGGTCAGGGGAAAGCATAGCGGAGACGCTGGTTGCGCTCCTGCTTGCCGCAGTTGCGCTTACGATGCTGGCCGGCGCGATGACCTCTTCTGCCGGCATGATTTTGAAGAGCCGGGACAGGATGAACTTGTATTATGATATTTCGGAGGATGTCGTGAAGAGAACATCCGGAACCGGAGTGAGGCTTGATGAAGGGTTAACCTTAACGGATAACAGCGGCAGAATCGCCACGGAATCTTATACGGTCACCTATTATTTAAATGACACGTTTAAGAGGTATCCGGTCGTGACCTATGAGAAAGAGACGACATCGGAAGACGGCTGAGAATCATTAGCTTATCTAAGAATGTCGGTTTTTCTGACGTTCTTTCCTGTCGCACCGAGCCGCCATTGGCGGATCAAATTGGCTCCTCTATAAAAGCGTTTTTGAGCCGCCTTTTATATCTGACTTACAGATGCCAATCTAAGTGGCTCCTAAATAGAACTGTCCCCTAGAGACGAAAAGCGGTGGTATGGATGAAAAGTTTGAAACTTTGTTTCAAATCTACCATTAACGGCACCTGCGCATACGCGCAGGACCAGAAAAGAGGTAAGAATGAGACAAAAATTGCATAATAAAAGCGGCTTCACGATCGCGGAGACGCTGGCGGCAGTTCTGATTATGCTGATGGCTGCTTCCATTGTTGCGTCCGGGGTTCCTGTGGCGAAGAATGCTTATGAGAAGGTCGTGCTGGCATCGAATGCGGAAGTGCTGCTGTCCACTACGATTTCCGCACTTCGGAATGAGCTTGGGACCGCGAAGGACGTGAAGACGGAACTGGATTCAACGGTAATTACCTATTATAGCGACACGTTTGGGACGACATCGAAGGTTTGCCTGAACCAGGATCTGGACGAGAAGTATGCCGCGGCAGAGGAACCAGGCCTATGCATCATGCTCCAACGGTTTGCACCGATTGATGATGCGGTAGACTATAGCGTATATGATGAAAGTGACCCGGGACAATCCAAGATGAAAGCGATTCGTCTGATTTCCCGGGAAGCTTCCGATAAGAACAATAACCTGTACATGACCTATGACTCGGCCTCTTATGATCCGGATACCGGCATTGTTACCATCAGCGGGCTTAGGGTTTGTCGGAAGACGGATGCGGCCGCAGAGAATCCGCTGGCGGCAAGGGACGAGGAGGTCTCCATCCGGGTTATATCCCATGGGTGAAAGATTCTTCGCTGACGCTCTTAAATGACAGGCGAGACCGCTCAGAATGACAGGCGGGGTCGCATAGTTACAAGCAGAAATAGGAAGCTGGCAATCGGTTAGGATTCAGTCAGAATGCATCAAGATGCTGAGGATAATAGAACCTTGTCGTTCGTCTGAATCAGGTTCTTTATTGATTCAGGCAGGATGCATCAAGATGCTGAGAATAATCCGTGGATGGATTCGTAAGTCCGGAAGAAAAGGTTGGATACTATGAGAAGGCAGAATTTGTATAGAATGAGAAAAACGAAGACGAAGCTTGGAAGCCCGCTCGGCGTGACGGTGGCGGAACTGCTGGCCGTTATCGCCATACTTGGCGTACTGGCGGGGGTGGCATTTGTCGGCTTCTGGAATTACCAGAGGTCTCTCGGCCAGCTGGAACGGGATACCATAGCGAAAGAAATCTTCGTGGCGGCCCAGAACCATCTGACGGCCGCGCAGGGCGAGGGCTATCTGGGTGCGACCGACTTTGG
>JAUMWM010000156.1 GCA_030529705.1 Lachnospiraceae bacterium | reverse complement strand
AAAATTTTTGGTCCAAAAGGACCGTCCCCACGGGCCGAAACCGCTTTCATAGAGGAGTTGAGACTATGATTTCTGAGAAAATGAAGGGTTACGTCGCAAACAGCTCGGTCATCCGGGCCATGTTCGAAGAAGGCAAGCAGATGGCCTCTATCTACGGAGCAGACCATGTCTATGATTTCAGCCTGGGCAATCCGAACGTGCCGGCGCCGGATGCCGTGCGGGATGCGATCGTTGACATCGTGACAAAGGAAGACCCGGTCCTCGTTCACGGATACATGAGCAATTCGGGATTTGAAGACGTCCGGACGGCTGTCGCCGGGCATCTGAACGGTCTCCATGGGACTAAATATACATCTGAAAATATTGTCATGATCGTCGGTGCCGCAGGGGGGATGAATGTTTTCTTCAAGACCCTGCTGAATCCGGGCGACGAGGTTGTGACCTTCAATCCGTTTTTCGTTGAATACCGCGCCTATGTCGGCAACTTTGACGGCAAGCTTATTGAAGTGCCGACGGACCGGGAAACATTTGAGCCGGACCCGCAGGCCCTGGCAGCGGCCATCACGCCGAAGACCAAGGCGGTAATCCTGAACTCCCCGAACAACCCGACCGGCGTCGTGTATTCGGAGGAGGTCATCCGGGAGATTGCAAGGCTTCTTTGTGAGAAGCAGAAGGAGTTTGGGACGAGCATTTTCATTTTCTCGGATGAGCCTTACCGCGAGATCGTTTACGGGGATTATGAAGTTCCGTGGATTCCGAACTTCTACAGGAACACCGTGGTCGGCTACTCCTACAGCAAATCCCTCTCCCTCCCGGGCGAGCGCATCGGCTATCTGGTCCTTCCGTCCGAGATTGATGATGCGGAGGATATGATTTCGGCGGCAAATGTCGCAAACCGCATCCTCGGCTTCGTCAACGCGCCGTCCCTGCAGCAGAGGGTCGTGGCAAGGTGCCTTGACGAGAAGACCGATGTTGCCTTCTATGCTGAGAACCGGCAAATGCTCATGGACGGCCTTCGAGAGGCAGGCTATACATTTGTCGAGCCGCAGGGCGCGTTCTACCTCTGGCTGAAGTCGCCGGAGCCGGACGAGAAGGCATTTGTCGCAAAGTGCAAGGAGAAACAGATTTTGATCGTGCCGGGAACCAGCTTCGGGTGCGCGGGCTGGACTCGGGTGGCTTACTGCGTGTCGCACGAGACGGTGAGAAATTCTTTGCCGGGCTTCCGGGAGGTTGCGGCATCTTATGGGTTGTCCTAAGGAGTTGCCAAAATTGTTTGAAACAGTTCGGCAGATTTTGGCAGATGTTTGGCAGACTGAAGAGATGCGTGTCATCCTGAGCGTAAGCGAAGGATCTTTTACATAAAACCGCTGTAGATGGTAAAAGATCCTTCGCTACGCTCAGGATGACAGCCAAATGAAACGATTTTGGTGTGGAAGCGCGAACAGTGGCAGTTGCCAGGCCAACCTTAAAGGTTGAATTATTAATAACTAATATAAGAAGGGAATAGTATGAGCTGGGAGAGTAATGTCAGAAAGGTCGTCCCTTACACGCCGGGCGAACAGCCGAAAGCGGCGGACATCGTCAAACTGAACACGAATGAAAACCCGTACCCCCCATCGCCGCGCGTCGCAGAAGCCATCCGGACGCTCGACCCGAATCGGATGCGGCTCTATCCGGATCCGAAGATAGAGGATCTTGTCCATGCTATCGCGTTGGTGTATGGCCGAAAAGACGAGGAAGTCTTTGTGGGCATCGGCTCTGACGATGTCCTGGCCATGTGTTTCATGACGTATTTTAATTCGGAAAAGCCGATTCTCTTCCCGGACATCACGTACAGCTTTTACGACGTGTGGGCGGAAATGCTGCGCATCCCGTATAGTACGCAGCCGCTTGACGACCATTTCCATATCCGCCCGCAGGACTATATGAGGGAGAACGGGGGAATCGTTTTCCCGAACCCGAATGCCCCGACCGGCTCGGTGCTGCCCCTGTCTGAAATAGAGGAGATCGTGAAGGGAAACCCTGACAGCGTGGTCATTGTAGACGAGGCTTATGTGGATTTCGGCGCGGAGAGCGCCCTGCCTCTGATTGACAAATACGAGAACGTCATCATCACCCAGACCTTCTCGAAATCCAGGAGCCTGGCGGGCGTGCGGGTGGGGTATGCATTTGCAAATCCCAAAATGATTAAGTACCTAAATGATGTCAAGTACAGCTTTAACTCCTATACCATGAATTATCCGGGCATCCTCCTCGGAACGGCCGAGGTTCTTGACACGGTGCATTTCCGGAAGAATTGCGAAAAAATAATGAGGACGCGAGCAAATGCCTCCGCCCGGTTCCGGGAACTAGGTTTCTCATTTGACGAGTCCTGCTCCAATTTCCTGTTCGTGACCCATGAGAGGGTGCCGGCAAAAGAGATATTCGAGCATTTGCGAACAAAGCATATCTATGTTCGCTGGTTCAATAAGCCGAGGATTGACAATTACCTGCGGGTGACGGTCGGGACGGATGAGGAGATGGAGAGGCTTTTTTCGGCTCTGGAGGAATTTGTCTGAAGGCACTTAGTAGTATTTTTCTGCGCAAAATGTCAAAAGTTCTGTCCTTGTCATCCTGAGCATAAGCGAAGGCTCTTTACAAAAGGCCATTTTTTTGCTTCATACAGGTTTGAGAAGAGTTGTAGCTCGCTCGACGTTTATATTGATACAGGAGGTTTTATGGAAATAGTTGTAGATTGGGTACAGGCGCACCTGGGTTTCCTGCCGCCGCAGGTCTTGGTCGCCATCTGCTCGATGATTCCGCTCGTCGAGCTTCGAGGCGGGATTCCGCTGGCAAGGCTTTTAATGCTGCCGCTCTGGCAGGCCGTGCTTTTCGCGGTGATTGGGAACATTATCCCGATTCCGTTCATCCTTCTCTTCATCGAGAGGATTTTTAACTGGCTTAGGCCCACGAAGCTTTTCGGCGGGATTGTCAGGAAGCTGGAGGCGCGGGCTCTTTCCAAGTCGGAGGGCATACAGAGGGCCGAGTTTATGGGGCTGACCCTCTTCGTCGGCATCCCCCTTCCGGGAACCGGCGGCTGGACGGGGGCGCTGGCGGCCTCGCTCCTTAAAATTGATATCCGGAAGGCCTCGCTGGCCATCCTGCTCGGAATCGCCATAGCGGCGACGATTATGTCGCTCATTTCTTACGGCGTGTTCCAGATGTGAGGTTCCGTTTATTTACGGGAGGGTTACTACTCAGCACTCTCTGTCATTCTGAGCGTTGGCGAAGAATCTTTACCTTCAACATACGGTTCTCGTATCTTTGATGACAGAGATCCTTCGCTTACGCTCAGGATGACAATGATTTTTATGAACTGCTGAGCAGTTACACGGGAGGGAGCTTATCATGAAAGAAGTTATTAAGATTGCGCTTTCGGCGACAGCGATAGTTGCCGCACTGACGGCCGCCGCCGGTTTTGCCGGCTATAATATGATGAACGGTTTCCTGCGCCGTCATGGCACCTACGATGACGACGCGCCCGCCGATAAAAGTTACACGTCCCCGGAGTATTACCAGAGATATCTTGACGAGGTGGCGTTCAACGAGGGAATTCAGGCGGAGGACTGGACCATCAGATCGAAAGACGGGCTGAAACTGTATGCGTCTTTCGTGCCGGCCAAGGGGGAAGCCGTCCGGAATATCATCCTCTGCCATGGATACCACAGTTCCTCAAGAAAGGATTTCGGAGGAATTCTCCACTATTACTACAAGCTAAACTGCAACCTGCTTCTGATTGAGGAGCGGGCCCATCGCAGGAGCGAGGGGAAGTACCTCACTATGGGAATCCGCGAGAGCGAGGACATCGCCCTGTGGGCGCATGAGATGGAGAGGAGGCTGGGCGGCAGCCTTCCCATGTATCTCCACGGCATGTCTATGGGCGCGGCTTCCGTCCTGATGGCGCAGGGGGAGGATTTGCCGAAGAGCCTTGTGGGCATTATCGCTGACTGTGGGTTTACGACCCCCATGGCGATTGCGAGGGCAGTCATGAGGAAGGGCATGGGTCCGATGACTCATATCGCCCTGCCTCTGGTTGATATATGGGCGAGGATAAAAGCGGGCTCATCCATGTCCGGGAAGTCCGCCACGGAGATTTTGAGGAAGGCAAATGTGCCTACCTTGTTCATCCATGGGACGGGGGACGCTTTCGTGCCGCCCCACATGACGATCAAGAATTATCAGGCTTGCGCGGCGCCAAAGAGGATTTGCCTCGTGGACGGGGCGTCGCACGCCATGTCCTGGTATTATGACACGGACAAATATAAGGCGGCGCTGGAGGGATTCTTCGCAGATCTCGAGGCGGCGCGATGAGGTTTCGGCTCGCGGGGACGGTCCTTTTGGGTCAAAAAATTTTGACCCAAAAGGACCGTCCCCACGGGCCGAAATGCGTGAAGCCAGAAGGAGGGCAAAATGGAGGAAAATAAAGTTAAGCATCTGGGAGTTATTATGGACGGCAACCGTCGCTGGGCGAGGTCCCACATGTTCACGTCCGTTATGCGGGGCCATGAAAAAGGAGTCGACACTTTCATGGACCTGTGCACATGGTGCCAGGACGAAGGGATTCCGTACCTTTCGGTCTACGCTTTCTCCACGGAGAACTGGGAGAGGAGCCAGGAGGAGGTGGCAAGCCTTTTCAAACTCATGGAAAAATTCTTCCGGGAAGAGGTGAAGACGTGCATCGAGCGGGATATCCGCGTCGTGGTAGTGGGGAACCTCTCAAGGTTGGACGATGACTCAAAGGAGATTATCCGCAGGGCGGAGCAAATGACGGCGCACTGCAAAAACCTGCTCGTGCAGATCGCAATCAGCTACGGCGGGCGGGACGAGATTGTCCGCGCGGTAAGGGAGTATGCGAAGAAAGCAGTCGCAGGGCTAAGAGATCCGGAAACGCTCACGGAGAAGGAATTTGAGTCTTTCCTCGATACGGAAGGAGTTCCGGACATCGACCTGGTCATCCGCACCGGCGGAAACCGCCGGCTCTCCAATTTCTTTCCGTGGCAGACGGTGTATTCCGAGATTTGGTTTACGGACGTTCTGTGGCCGGATTTCTCGAAAGCGGAGATGAAAAAGGCTTTGGACTATTATGAGACAATTCAGATTAACAAGGGGAAGTGAGCGGAAATGGCCGGTAAGAAAGTGGAAAGGGATCTCGCTGCATTCACTGCATTTTACAGCGAGTCCTTGAATCGATTGGAGAAGAAGACAAATGCATACAACAAATCCCTTCGGAAAGAGCCCAACCCGATTATCCGCCCCTTCCGGGAGGATCTGGCGGATTTGAATTCCGGCGGCAAAATGCTCCGGGGCATGCTGGTCAACCTGGGATATCGGATTGCTGTCCGCATGAACGGGGATCCGAACCCTGATATCGGGGAGAGCGACATGCTGGCTTTGGCATTTGAAGTATTTCAGACCGGCGTCCTCGTGCATGACGACATCATAGACAACGCCGGAACCCGGCGGGGGAAGATAACAATCCACAGGCGGTATGAGCACAGGCTGGAAGTTCGGGAGACAAAGATGGTGGCGGCCGGCGAAAAGCCCGGCAATCTCGCAAAGTCCGTGGCAATCTGCGTCGGGGATCTGGGCATCTACTATGCGAACCGGCTGATTGCGGACAGTTATGCCGACAATCCGCGCCTTAGCGAACTGGTCAGGTACTTTGACGACATCGTGATCCAGACGATTCGCGGGGAACTGCTGGACGTAGTCCTTCCTTATGAGATTCAGGATGAGAAGTACAGCCCGGACCAGAAGAAAAAACTGCTTGAAAAATCCATATGGGACATTTATTATCTAAAGACAGCGGGCTATTCCGTAATCGGGCCGCTGCACCTGGGGATGATTTTAGGCGGGGCAAATGAAGACCAGATGAAAGCCCTTGACAAAGTTGCGGAGGATATCGGCATCGCTTACCAGATCATGGACGACATTCTGGGCATCTATGCGGATCCGGAAAAGCTCGGCAAGGATGTCGGCTCTGATATCACGGAATTCAAGCAGACCATCCTCTATATGTACGTGTGCGCGATGAAGCCCGAGTACGAGGAAGAACTGCTTAAGATTTACGGGAAGAAGCGCATCACTGATGCGGAACTCGACGAGGTCCAGAGGATTTTCCGCGAATCCGGGGCGCTTGACTATGCCAGGGAGATGCTGGGAAACTGCTTCGGAAGGGCGGAGAGAAGGCTGGCTCGAATAAAGGGAATGCAGGCGGAGGACAAGGCGATCCTGCGCGGCTTTATTACCTACTGTAAAGGGAGACGGAAATAATTCGGCCCGCGGGGACGGTCCTTTTGGGCCAAAAAATTTCGGCCCGCGGGGAGCGGCCGTTTTGTCCCAAAAATTTTTGGC
>JAUMWM010000155.1 GCA_030529705.1 Lachnospiraceae bacterium | reverse complement strand
TATATAGATTTAAAGATTCATAAAACTTTTAAAAATCGGGTAGAGGGAGGCTGTGCCGCCCCTTAGCCTTTCTTATTGGAACATACTCTTCTTTGCGAATATGTGATATACTTAACTCAGAAATTCGCTAAATGTAAGGGAAGCAGTATTACACAGCCGAAAGGGAGAGTATCATGAAGATCGAAATATTAGAATTGATAGACGGAGCAAAAAAAGCAAAAGGACTCACGGTCATCATCGATGTCTTCCGCGCCTTCACGCTTGAGGCCTATCTCTTTGCGCAGGGAGCGGAAAAAATATATCCGATTGGACAGATCGAAGAGGCATTTGACTTAAAAAGACAGCATCCGGACTGGCTCCTCTTCGGTGAGAGAGGCGGCGCTATTGTACCCGGATGCGACTACGGGAATTCTCCCAGCGCCATCGCGGACATGGAGTTCACCGGAAGGACAATCATCCATACAACGAGTGCCGGCACTCAGGGCATCATAAACGCGAAAGGAGCCAGCGAAATCATCACTGGCAGCCTGACAAATGCCCGCGCCGTTGCAGATTATATCCGCAAAATGAATCCGGAGTCCGTCTCGCTGGTTGCGATGGGGAACTCCGGAATCCGTAGGGCAAACGAAGATGTCCTCTGTGCCGAATATATAAAAAGCATTCTGCAAGATGAGCCGATTGATGTCGCAAAAGCCGCTGCTGCGCTCCGGACGAACGGCGGGGAGCATTTTTTCGATGAAAACAGACAACATATCTATCCGAAAGCCGATTTCTATTACTCCACTAAAATCGACATCTTCCCGTTTGTAATCAAAATCGGAACAGATTCGGAGGAAAGGTATATTGCAGCCGTCCAAAACATCGTCAAGTGAAGAGCTCAGTCTTTAGGCACTTACAAGTGTTTTTCTGCGCAAAATGGCAAAAAACCTGTCTTTGTCATCCTGAGCGTTAGCGAAGGATCTTTACAAAAAACATCGTTCTGCTTTATGCAGGTTAGAAACTCTTCTGGTCTTCCGCACAAATCCTATATGCGTCCAGACAACATCCACCCCGGAGTCCGTATCATACCCCCAGATTTTCTCCATCAGATGATCCGTGGAGAAAACATGGCCGGGATGCGTGACGAAAAGCTCCATCAACTGAAACTCCTTATTTGTCAGCTTCACGGAAACATCCCCCACGCTCATTTCATACCGGTTGCCGTCCAGCACGAGATTCCCGACCGTTTTGACGGAATCGGAATAACTTTCGCTCCTGCGTCCCAACGCCTTAATCCTCGCAATCAGCTCCCTTGTCGAAAACGGCTTGGGCAAGTAGTCATCCGCCCCCGCATTAAGCCCCTCCACCCGGTCTTCTATCTCGGTTTTCGCAGTAAGCAGAAGCACGGGCGTTGCCATCCGGTTTTTCCTTATAAGCGAAAGGACTTCAAGCCCGCTCTTTCCCGGCATCATGATGTCAAGGACAATAACGTCATAAGCCCCGGCCGTAATATAATCCCACGCATCATCCCCATTATGAACGATATCAACGGAAAACTTCGCTTTTTCAAGCAACACTTTGAGCGCCCTTGCGGTTGCGACTTCATCCTCAGCTATCAAAACTTTCACTTCCGAAATCTCCCCGCCTAACTTACTCCCTGATAAACCGATTCTCCGATTCCGGTGTATCCTCGCTGATATACCGCTCCACCTTCATGTGAAGGTCGTATTTCTCACGCAGATCCGCAATTGCCTTCATCATAGGCGAAGCATGGTGCACATCTATCGCCTCCTGGCTTTCCCACGCATCAATCAGCAAGACCGTCTCGGGATCCTTCATCGGCAAGAAATACTCGTACCGGATGTTCCCTGCTTCAGCGCGGATCTTGTCAGCGGTCCCGCTGCTCTCCATTTCTTCGGCAAACCTGCGTGCATTGCCATTTTCTCCTGTGTAATATAGATTAACCGTTATCATATGACTCTCCTATCCGATTCTCTCAACAAAATCATTTTTATCAAAAACTGCTCCGTTTCCTTCATAATCCTGTACAATTCCTTCATATCCTGAAAGCTGTCCTTGCTCTCCAGAGAATGGTTTGCATTCGATACCAACATGCAGGGAATGCCTTTCTTTTCGCAAATGCCGAAAATAGGGCTTTTTTCTTTCCCGACCCACGGATCTTCCGTGCCTGTAAATGCAATCGCCTCTCCGAATGGGAATGCAAATGTATCCGGCAGCGGCGTATAGAGAACTAATCGAATCTTATCCTTAGCCGGGCTCTCAGACGCAATCTTCGCCGCCACAATCGTCCCGATACTCTTTCCGACAAATAATACGTCTCCGTATGAGCAAAAATCCACTTCGCCAAGGCTCTGCTCAGCCTGTTCAAGCGCTATACGAAAGGACTCTTTCATCCTTTCCCTATCGCCCCTCACTTTTTTCGGAAATCCGGAATAAGTTAGAACCATCACCTCATAGCCCCGCTCGGCGGCTATCCTTCTACAAAAATACAATAACGGCTTATCAGCCGTGTATCCGATGCCCGGAAAAATCACTGCAAGTTTTTTCATATCCAACTTAGAACCTCTCAATATGAAAACACATCATCATGTGAATATCTCACAATCGAGCAACATTCCCAAACCGATTCAAAAACCCCATTCCATCACCTTTGTGTCTTTTGCAAAAATTGCATCCGAACACTACAAAAATACAGATTGTTTCAATCCTCATTATATATAGAAAAAGGCTGTCACACAAGTGAAAGCCTTTACTTATCCTAGGACCTGCGACAGGCGCTCAGGGGTATTAAATTCTGATTTCCGACCTGGAATCGTCAGGAATCAGTCGCCGTCATTTCCTCCTTCTCCATTGCCGCCATCACCTTGTCCTTCCAATGAGTCAGTAATGATATCGGCACATTCAAAGATAATAACCTCCAGCCTGAGTTCTTCATACTTCGTCTTCATTTTTGACTGTGTTTCATCGGTCACAGCGCCCATGGTCTGGAATCCTCGGGGTCAGAATCATCGTCTAGGAAATTCTGGGCATAGGTTGGTGTGAGGTCGTATTGTTTCACGATAATATCTTTAATCTGCGTTTCCGGCATCTTCAAGAATCTCAACGTGCTAATTGATGCCTTAATCTTCTCCGTCCTCTCTGATGCCATCTTCACATATTCCGGACTTAGCATTGTCATCATAATCTTTTCCACCTCCGCTCTGTGCGCTTGAAGGTACTCTACAAGATATCCTTTTTCTATACAAAGATTTATTGTTTCGACTACAGCTTCCTGCTTCTGTTCCGGTGTTTTTGCTTTCAGCACGTGTTCGTCCCAGATACGGCAGAAACCCATATATTCTTCTATGATACCACCCTTGTAGTCGCCATGGATAATCCTTGCTTTGAACTCTGGCTTGTCAGGATTCCCTCCGAAAAATACCTGATTCAAGGAAAGAACATCCTTTTCGACCTTCTTCTTTCCTGTGTAAATCACAAACGCCTCCACATCAGGAATGTCTATCTTGACAGAACTATACAAATATTAGCTTTACGCCGCCAGCGCATTTGCATTTACCTGCTCGATGACCCTCCGTATTCCCATCCACACTGACAAATCTGTAAATACCTCCACTATGCTCCCCTGGTCCGTAAAGGGCGCTTCCAGCAAAACCGACAAATCCTTCATCATCCCATTATGAACGATGTACTCCACAATCTGGTTGACGAAATAGATCTGGCGGCTGTCCAGATACGTCTCATCCAGATATTCCGCAAATGCCGCCTTTGCGGCATTCATATCCAGCCCCACGATTTCCCGCACGAATTCCCCGAGCGGCTTTTCCCCATATTCGGCCTGGTATTCCTGCTTCGTTCCTACCTCGCCCCAGAGTATCTCTTCCAGAGCCTTGATATCGTCCTCCGTCATGGGAATATTGCCTTTCAGCTTGGTGATGACCGCATGATCTGGATGCTGCCGGACATAGTATTCCGCCTTGGCCTTATAGTTCTTTAAGTCGTCATTCTCAAGTTCGGATTCCTTCCACTCCATAGAAAGAATTTCATCGTCAAAATTCGTATCATAAATCGTCACGCCTGCCGGGATATACTTCATCAAATCCCTCAGGCTTTCACGGATATGCTCGAAGTCATCGATATCCGCATTGTCAACATAGTCCGTATGCAGTATCTTATCAATCAGCTCAGCCTGCTTGGCTATTTCCGGTATGTTGGCTACGCCGGCCACCGTAGCGACCTTCTTCATCAGGTCATGTTTTGCGCGGCTGTATTTCTTACCCGCCAGATAAGCCAGCTCGATTCCATACATCAGTGCGTCAAAACGCAGAGCATTCGCGTCATCATGTTCCGGCTCGATCAGTGGTGCCAGCTCCTCCCGGACCAGAAGCGTATCCTCATAAGTCAAAGACCGGTAATTATCCGAAATCGCATACCGGTCAACATATTTCAAATGCTGCCGCACCGCAAAGTTTTCCCGGTTCAGCTCCCGGACTTTGCCGGTCATGTATTCCACCAACGCCCTGCGGTAAGCAACAAGCCGTTCCGTCTGATACTGCAAATCCTGGAGCTTATAGGCAATCTCGAACTGCAGGCCGAAGAGAGCCCCCTGCAAAGAGATCATATTTGCAGTCTGCCTGCCTTTATTCATTCGGAAGAACTCAAAGTTACCGCAGAAATCGAAGATATAGAATTTCTTCTTATCCTCCCCATCAAGCAGTCCCGGGCAAAGACGTGTGCCGCGACCGATCATTTGCCAGAACTTTGCCTTGCTCATCACCTTCTTGAAGAAAACAAGGTTCAGGATCTCCGGAACGTCAATCCCGGTATCCAGCATATCGACGGAAATCGCAATCTGCGGCATTTTCTTAGGATTGGAGAACTCATCAATGGCACTCTGGGCATACTTGATGTAGTTGTCGATCACTTTCGCATACCCGGTTAGATGCGGGTATTCTTTCCCGAAAACCTCCAGGATTTTTTCCGCATGATTATGATTCTTTGCAAATATAATGGTCTTGCCAATCTTGTTTCCATAGTCAATTTTCAGGCCATTTGCCATCAGGATGCCCAGCACCTCTCGGATCGTGTCCTCATTAAAAATCCATTCGTTGAGGGCGGACGAGGCGATGCTTTCCGGCAGCTCGCCATTTTCATCCTTGAAAGTATCCTCGTAAGCCAGCTTGTCTTCCTCCGATAGATCATCGTATACGATGCCCTGCTGGATAAATTTCAGAACGGTCTCCACAGATGTATAGTTTACAAGATATCCGTCCTGAACAGCCTGGGAGAGATCATAGCCATAGGTCGGCACGCCGTTTTCCAGTTCAAATACCTCGTACGTGTTCTTGTCAATCTCGTCTTTCGGAGTCGCCGTAAGCCCGACAAGCGGGGCGTCAAAGTAATTGAAGATGTCTTTGTACTTGTTATAGATCGACCTGTGCGCCTCGTCGCAGATGAGGAGGTCGAAATGGCCGCAGGAGAAAAGCTTTCCGTCTTCATCCCGTACAGAGTCGATGCAGTTCATCATCGTCTGATAGGTGGAAAACACACCGTGAGCCTCATAATTGTCCTTCTCCTCACAGAGATTTGTGACGGACAAATCCGGCAGGAGGTTCACGAAGCTCCTCTTCGCCTGCGTGACCAGGGAATTCCGGTCCGCCAGGAAAAGGACGTTCCGAATCCACCCGGCTTCCAGCAAAACTTTCACCAATGCGATGACGGTTCTGGTTTTCCCTGAACCGGTGGCCATGACCAGGAGGACCTTTCGACGGTTCTTCTGCCCGAAATCATTGCACGCCGCCTTGATGGCCGCCTCCTGATAGTAACGGCCGGCGATGGACTTATCCACCACGATATATTTCAGGCTCGACCGCATGCGCTGCAGGTTGAACAGCTTCTCCAGGTCTCGTTTGGAATAGATGGCGGCGACCTTTCTTTCCGGGTACTGATTGTCCACGATGCGAGTATCAAATCCGTTCGTCAGGAATACGACCGGGCGGCATCCCTGCCGCTTCTCGATCAGATCTGCATAGAGCTTGGCCTGCTGCCTTCCTTTCGAGACATCCACGCAGGTTCTCTTGGCCTCGACCACAGCCAGGATCCTGCCGTCATCCCCCAAAAGGACATAATCTGCAAATCCGACCTCCGATTTGTTCGGCATGCCGGGAATTTCGTACTCATTGAGCCAGTTTTTGCCCTCTATCCAACCGGCATCCTCCAGCATGGCATCAATATAGAGCTTGCGGGTCTTATATTCGGAAATGTCAAGCGGTTTCGGGACGTAACTCTTCTCCTGCTCTTTGCGGCGGGCAGTCAGTTCCTCTCGCAGGGCGGCATTTTCCGCCATCAATTCTGACAGCTTTAATTCAGTCCCGGAGACAATGGGATTGGTGGTCGGAGCCGCTG
>JAUMWM010000154.1:3747-6411 GCA_030529705.1 Lachnospiraceae bacterium | reverse complement strand
ATTTTAAGAAAGACTTTCGGTCCGCGGGGACGGTCCTTTTGGGTCAAAAAATTTTGACCCAAAAGGACCGTCCCCGCGGGCCGATTCTTCGTTACTCCTCCGGCCGGTCGTCGTTCTTGACCTTGGAGAAGCCCGCCACCTTGACGCCCTCCGGCAGGTTCATCACCTTGACGCCGGATGTAATCCTGCCGAGCACGGAAATATCCTTGACGGAAGTCCTGATCATAATCCCCTCGGTCGTAATCAGCAGCACCTCGTTCTCATCAATGACGAACTTCGCGCCGACCAGGTCGCCGGTCTTCTCCGTCAATTTGTAGCACTTAAGCCCCTTGCCGCCGCGGCTCTGCAGGTTGAAGTTCGAAAGCTCGGTCCTCTTTCCATAGCCCTTCTCGGAAATTGCGAGCATATAATCGCCCTGAACCCCGAGCTGCATGGAGACGACCTCGTCATCCTCGGCAAGCGTTATGCCCTTTACCCCCATGGAACTCCGCCCCGAAGGCCGGATGTCCGTCTCCCGGAACCGGATGCACATGCCTTTCCGGGTCACCAGGTAAACTTCCTCGTCCCGCTCCGTGAATTTGACCTCGATGAGCTCGTCTCCTTCCCGGAGGGTCATGGCGATGATGCCGATCTTCCTTATATTTGCAAATGCCGACAGCTTCACCCTCTTAATCATGCCGTATTTGGTCGCAAGGAGCAGGTATTTGTCATCCCCCTTGTAGTCCCGAATCGGCATGACCGTCGTCACATGCTCGTCCGGCTGCAGCATCAGCAAATTGATAATGGCCGTCCCCCGCGCCGTCCGGCTGGCTTCCGGAATCTGGAAGGCGCGGATCATGTAGGCGCGGCCTTTATTTGTAAAGAACATCATATGATGGTGGTTTGTCGTCATCATGACGTCCACCACCGCGTCGTTTTCGAGAGTCTGCATGCCCTTGACGCCCCGGCCGCCCCTGTTCTGGTTGCGGAAATTCTCCACCGTCATCCGCTTGATGTAGCCGAGCTGGGTAGCCGTGATGACCGTCGGCTCGTCCGGAATCATGTCCTCCGTGGTGATCTCGGACTCGTCAAATTCAATGCGGGTGCGGCGATCGTCGCCGTATTTGTCGGAAATCACGATGAGCTCCTCCTTGATGACGCGGAGCAGCTCATGCCGGTCCGAGAGAATCAGGCGCAGGCGCTCAATAGTTTTCTGAAGCTCTTGGTACTCCGCCTCGATCTTGCCCCGCTCCAAGCCGGTCAGGGCGCGAAGCCGCATGTCCACAATGGCCTGGGCCTGAGGCTCGGAGAGGGCGAACCTCTCGATGAGTGAAGCCTTGGCGACCTGGACATTCTCAGAAGAGCGAATAATGTGGATAACCTCGTCGATATTATCCAGCGCAATCAGCAAGCCTTCCAAAATGTGGGCCCGCTCCTCCGCCTTGTTGAGGTCATATTTCGTCCGCCGAGTCACGACGTCTTCCTGGTGCTTCAGGTAGTTTTCTAATATTTGCAGGAGATTCAGGACCTTCGGCTCGCCGTTAACCAGGGCGAGATTGATCACGCCAAATGTATCCTGCAACTGAGTGTGCTTGTAAAGCTGGTTTAAGAGGACATTTGCATTGACATCCCTGCGGACTTCGATGCATATTTCCATTCCCTCCCGGCTCGAATGGTCATTGAGGGCCGTGATCCCGTCGATCCGCTTGTTTTTCACGAGATCGGCAATCGACTCGATCAGCCGGGCCTTGTTCACGAGATAGGGAAGCTCGGAGACGAGAATCTGCGTCTTTCCATTTGCTTTCGTCTCGATGCGGGTGACTGCCCGGACGATGATCCTGCCGCGGCCGGTGCGGTAAGCGTCTTCGATGCCGTTCCTTCCGAGAATCATCGCGCCGGTCGGGAAATCCGGACCCTGCACGATCTTCATGACGTCGCCTATCGTGGTTTCCTTCCCTTCGATCTGGTTGTCCAGCATTTTCACGCAGGCGCCGATGACCTCCCGCAGGTTGTGAGGCGGCATGTTGGTAGCCATGCCGACCGCGATGCCGGTCGTTCCGTTTACGAGCAGGTTCGGGATGCGGGCCGGGAGGACCGACGGTTCCTTCTCCGTCTCGTCAAAGTTCGGGACAAAGTCCACCGTGTTCTTATTGATATCGGCCAGCATCTCCATGGAAATTTTCGAGAGGCGGGCCTCCGTGTAACGCATGGCGGCCGGAGAGTCGCCGTCCACGGAGCCGAAGTTTCCGTGTCCGTCCACCATCGGGTAGCGCATGGACCACTCCTGCGCCATGTTTACGAGCGAGCCGTAAATGGAAGAGTCCCCGTGCGGATGGTATTTACCCATTGTGTCACCGACGATGCGGGCGCATTTGCGGTGCGGCTTGTCCGGACCGTTGTTCAGTTCGATCATTGACCATAAAACGCGCCTTTGAACGGGCTTCAGGCCGTCCCGCACATCAGGAAGGGCCCTCGACACAATGACCGACATGGCATAATCGATGTACGAGGTCTCCATCGTTTTTTTGAGATCGACTTCCCGTATCTGGTCAAATACTTTATCGTCCATTAACATCTCCTCAAAATTTCGTTATTTATAGAATTTCGGCTTTGGGTTTCGGCCCGCGGGGACGGTCCTGTTTGGTGGGCAAAATTTTTGGCCACAACTCCCGCCCCCCCCCCCGC
>JAUMWM010000154.1:0-3737 GCA_030529705.1 Lachnospiraceae bacterium | reverse complement strand
TCTATTCTTGGGGTTGGGGTTGGCGCCGGGGGGGGCGGCACTTTTGGGTAAAAAATTTTTCCCCCAAAAGGCCCCGCCCCCGCGGACCGAAACCCGCCAAGGGGAATTCTTACACGTCCAGGTTCTGCACGTAGCGGGCATTTTCCTCAATGAACTCGCGCCTGGGTTCCACTTTGTCGCCCATCAGGGTCGTAAATGTGAGGTCCGTCTCCGAAGCCGCGTCCTCGTCCAGGTTGACCCTCTTTAAGATCCGCTTCTCCGGATCCATGGTGGTCTCCCAGAGCTGGTCGGCATCCATCTCGCCAAGGCCCTTATACCGCTGTATCTTGTTATTCTGGTCGCGGCCGATCTCCCTCAATATCTTGTCGAGTTCCGCATCCGAGTAGGCATAGTACTGCTTGCGGTTTTTCTCGACCTTGTAGAGAGGCGGCTGGGCCAGATACACATGCCCCTGCTTGATGAGCTCCGGCATGAAGCGGTACAGGAAAGTCAGCATCAACGTCGCAATGTGGGCTCCGTCCACATCGGCATCCGTCATGATGATGATTTTGTCGTAGCGGAGCTTGGTTATATCGAAATCTTCATGGATTCCGGTTCCAAATGCCGTTATCATGGCCCGAATCTCCGCATTCCCGTAAATCCTGTCCAGTCTGGCTTTCTCCACGTTCAGGATTTTGCCGCGGAGCGGGAGGATCGCCTGGGTAGCGCGGGACCTCGCCGTCTTGGCGGACCCGCCGGCGGAATCTCCCTCCACGATAAATATCTCGCAGTTTGCCGGATTTTTATCCGTACAGTCGGCCAGCTTTCCGGGAAGGGACATGCCGTCCAGGGCCGTTTTGCGTCCGGCTCTTTCCATATCACGGGCCTTTTTGGCCGCCTCCCTCGCGCGCTGGGCCGTCTGGGATTTTAGCACAATTTTCTTTCCCACTTCCGGATTCTGCTCGAGGAAGACCTTGAGCTGCTCCCCGATAATCGAGCTGACCGCGCCTCTGGCCTCGGAAGTGCCGAGCTTCTGCTTGGTCTGCCCTTCGAACTGGGGATCCTCGATCTTGACGCTGATAATCGTCGTAAGGCCCTCCCGGATATCCTCCCCGGAGAAATTCGGGTCGGAATCCCGGATCAGCTTGTTGTTTCGGGCATAGTCGTTGATCGTCTTCGTGAGGGACGTCCTAAATCCCTCCACGTGCATGCCGCCCTCCGGAGTGATGATATTGTTGACAAATCCGTAGGTGTTGTCCTTAAATCCATCGTTGTGCTGCATGGCAACTTCTACGTAGACGTTGTTGCGCATGCCTTCGCAGTAAATCACTTTGTCATAGAGGGCATTGGAGGAGCGGTTCAGGTATTTGACAAATTCAATAATTCCGCCCTCGTAATAGAACGTGCTGACTTTCGGCTCCTCCTCGCGCTCGTCGGTGAACGTGAAGCGGAGGCCTTTCGTCAGGAACGCCATCTCCCGGAAACGCTGCTTTAGCGTGTTATATTCAAATTCAATGCTGTCAAATATTTCCCGGTCCGGGAAGAAGGTAACCTCCGTCCCATGCCGGTCCGGGTCGCATTCGCCGATGACCCTGAGCGGATACATGGTCGCGCCCCGCTCGTATCTCTGCTGATGGATTTTCCCGTCCCTGTAAACCTTGACTTCCAGCCACTCGGAGAGCGCGTTGACAACGGAAGCGCCCACTCCGTGCAGGCCGCCGGAGACTTTGTAACCGCCGCCGCCGAATTTGCCCCCTGCGTGCAGGATTGTAAAAACCACTTCCACGGCCGGGATTCCGGCCTGTTGATTGATTCCGACGGGAATCCCGCGGCCATTGTCGACGACCGTGACGGAATTTCCCTTATGGATCGTTACTTCTATATGGTCGCAGGTTCCGGCAAGGGCCTCGTCCACGGAGTTATCCACAATTTCATATACCAGGTGGTGGAGGCCCATGGTCGAGGTAGAGCCGATGTACATGCCCGGCCTCTTACGGACCGCCTCAAGCCCCTTAAGAATCTGAATCTGATTGGCGCCGTACTCTTCATTCTTCTCTTCTTCTAAACCCATACGCTCTCCTGTCATATTAATCTTACGGTTACTGTTTATTAAAATCCTTGTCATCCTGACAATACGTTTCTGTCATGCTGACAATACGTTTCTGTAATCCTGATTATCCGACTCTGTCATCCTGAGAATCCGTCCTTGTCATCCTGAGCGTAGCGAAGGATCTTTTTTCTGCGCACGTAAAAGATTCTTCGCTTACACTCAGAATGACACTCTTTTCATATTTACGATTATGGAACGTATTTCCGCATGCAATTACGAAAGAAAACTTTCATGCTTCCACTCTTCCCCCCACCACGTGGAACGTCCGATCCGCCTCGAACCGGTTCTTCACAAATTCATCAAGTCCGGTACACGTTATCAAGGTCTGTATGTCCCGAATATTTCCGAGCAGGTAGTTCTGCCTGCCGCGGTCCAGTTCCGACAAGACGTCATCCAAAAGCAGCACCGGCTTGTTCCGGATCCTCTCCTCGATTATCCGTATCTCCGCAAGTTTCAGGGAGATGGCGGCCGTCCGCTGCTGGCCCTGGGAACCGTAAAGCCGTAGGTCCATGCCGTTGACCCTTATGCCGATGTCGTCCCGATGCGGTCCGACCGTGGAACTCTTCATTTTGAGGTCCGTCCCCCGGCATCTTGCAACTTTTTCTGCAAATTCGCCCTCCGCCACATTTGGCTCATAGGCCAAAGTCAGCCTTTCACTCCCGCCGGTCAGGTCTGCATGGATTTCTGCGGCGATGCCCTCCAGCATTTGCACAAATTCCGCCCTTTTGCAAATAATCCTCCGTCCGTAATTCACCAACTGCTCATCCCACACGGGAAGTTCGCTCTCCAGGGAGGCATTTGCAAATAAATCGTGAAGAAGACGGTTTCGCTGGATCAGGCATTTGCCATATTGGGTTAAATCCGACAAATAGATGCGGTCCGTCTCGCACAAAATCCGGTCCGCCATCCTTCTCCTCTCGGACGGCCCGCTCTTGATGATGTTCAGGTCTTCCGGCGAGAAGAACACGATGTTGACGATTCCGAAGAGCTCGCTGGCCCTTTTTATCTGGATTCCCCCGATTGCTATCCCTTTCGACTTGTTTTTTCGCAAATGCATGTCGATCCGGTAGTCGTTCCCGTTCTTGTCCACATGCATGCGGATGTGGCCTTCTCCCTCCCCCATGCGAATCATGTCGCGGTCGCGGGTGCCGCGGTGGGACTTGGAGGTGCCGGCTAGATAGACGGCTTCGAGGATATTTGTCTTGCCCTGCGCGTTTTCGCCGTAAAAAATGTTGATTCCGGGGTCCAGGGCCAGGGAGAGGGTCCTGTAATTTCGGAAATTCAGGAGGTCGAGGGATTTAACGTGCAACTTTTATCTCCGTTCCCTGAAATTCTACCGTGTCGCCGGGGTACAGTTTGCGGCCGCGGCGGGTGTCCGTCTCGCCGTTGACTTTCGCTTCGCCGCTCTGGATGCGGACTTTCGCTTCCACGCCGTCGCCTACAAGGGACATGGCTTTCAGAAGCTGGCCGAGCGTTATGTAATCACCCTTCGTTAAATTAAAAACTCTCATCTCTATCCTCAATTCGTCCCGCGGGGACGGTCCTTTTGGGCTGAAACCATTTGTTGAAATATGGTTGTATTCGTTTTGTTTTTCCGCGGGGACGGTCCTTTTGGGTCAAAATTTTTTGACCCAAAAGGACCGTCCCC
>JAUMWM010000153.1:2649-6429 GCA_030529705.1 Lachnospiraceae bacterium | reverse complement strand
AAGATCCTTCGCTAACGCTCAGGATGACAAAGACAGAACTTTTGCCATTTTGCGCTGAAAATACTCCTAAGCGCCTAAAGAGGTATGTTATGTTTAGCGAACTGCTCATGAACCGCGTACTCATTTCCGGGCTGATCGGCTGGGCCTCCGCCCAGACCCTGAAAACGATCATATACGCCCTTGTCAACCGCAGGATCGACCTGAGCCGCCTGCTCGGAGACGGCGGCATGCCGAGCGCCCACTCCTCAACGGTGGTCAGCGTCGCGGTTGCGGTCGCATTTGAGAGCGGCCTGGCATCGCCGGTATTTGCCCTGGCGGCGATATTTGCCTTCATCACCATGCACGACGCCTCCGGCGTCAGGCTTGAGACGGGCAAGCAGGCCAAGGCAATCAACGAAATCTTTCTCATGCTTTCCGACATGGACGATAAGATCGCCACGCCGGAGGAGAAGCTGAAGGAACTGGTCGGGCACACGAAGCTGCAGGTCCTGATGGGAGGCCTGCTGGGCTTCCTGGTTACGACCCTCTCGTATATGATAGTCCAGACTTGAAGTATTTTTTAAAGATTGGAGAAGCCCCATGGAAGCAAAATTCCGACACCAACAATACATCCTGTTTTACAGCGGCCTCGCCGTCATCCTGTTCGGAGTATGGGGGGTAATCAAAGTAATCGCCTCCCAGTTAATCGCCCCGATTAACTGGACGGCGGTAATCACGAATACGAATCCGAACGCGGATGCGGAAGCCGTCTCCATTTTCTTCAACATCGTGGGCTACAGCATACTCGGGATAGTCTGCCTGTTTGAAATTCTATCCCGCCTGTTCATAGGCCTCTCTGCCATCAGGGAAAGCAGGGGTCACAAAAGGAACGTCTTCTATCTGGTCTTCACCGTCCTATATTTTGTGCTAAATTTTTACAGCGGCGTTTCTTCCCTGATACAGATGGCAAAAGGCAGCTACGATTATAATATCGATCCGATCAGCCACGAATCGATCATCACGGTGATTATTGACCTGACATCCCAGCTATCCCTCTTCCTTGTTTTCACGGCCTCCTGCCAGGCGCGGTGGCTCAGACAAGCGATTCGGAAAAAGAGGGCTCTGGAAAAAGCCGCCTCAAATGATGATATCGAGGAAGGAATAAGAGTAGGTACTTAATATGCAAGAAGATTTCCATTACTACGCAACTTACTGCGCCGCATACCTTGCGGGCTACAGCCATGAAGAAAGCCGGGATATTGCCTACTCGGCCCAATTTGTCGACTGCTGCTCCAGGTCGCTGCTCGAGAAGCTGAAAGGACCCCGGGCCGCCGCGACCACCCAGACACAACCGGAGCTGGCGGAAGCGAGGACCGACCTGATCGGCCTGCAGGACATCACCCGGATATGGTCCTCCTTCCACTTCCTTCCGGGAAAGCTCGGCGAGAAATATCCGAAACACCGCTCGCGCAAATGGCTGCGCAAGTACCAGCTCATTTGCGGTCCGAACAGCCCCCTCGTCGCCGACACGGTGAAGCTCGCAAAAGACAAAAGCCTCCAGGCCGTCGGGGTCGCCATGCACGTGCTGGCGGACACATGGGCGCATCGGGAATTTGCCGGGACGCCTTCATTTGTCATAAATAATGCGACGAGTTTCGACGAGATTCTGGACGTGGGCGGCAAGAAAGTCTACATCCCCATGATTTTTAACCACAATCCCACGTCTTCCGACGACCCGGATAAGGGCAGGTACACCAACAGCCTCTTTACGAGCGATGAGAACAGCATCATGAACCTCGGCCACGGGCGGGCGGGCCACCTTCCCGACTACAGCTACATCCGATACCGGTTCCTGCCGGCATGGGGGGAATACAAATTTATTTACAAGGATAACCCGGCTGACTACTACCATGCATTTGCTCAGATGGTATTCGCGATGAAATACCTGCGGGGAGTTCACAATGATTTCCAGGTCGATTGCTACGAATGGGACGCGCTGGATGAGTACAAGGACGAGATTATGGGGATTCTGGAAAAGAACCAGTTGCTATCGAGCGACGACTGGAAGGCATTTGGCGAAAAACTGTCCGGAAACAAGATCGCAGATTTCTCCCTCTCGAAATATCAGGGAGAATATATGGCCGCAGATGCAGACCTGAAGGATAGTACCTTTCTAGGCAAATTCTTCCTCGCCGCCCTGGCCCAGAAAAGCATGGTGACAAATAAGATTTTCATGTCAGGCAACCTGCTGGCCGGCTTCTCGATCGACTTTGAGAAAAAGGGATTCCGGGGAATGAAGGATTACAGAAAGCTGATTGAGCGCGGGGAGGGCAAAAAATGAGCGGGAGAAAGCGTGTCGTCTACTTTATAACCGGCCTGTTCATGGTCCTTTTTGGTGTTATTATGATGTTTCCCTCCGAGGAAGGTTATAAAACGGTCCTGAACATCCTGGAGTTCGCCCTCATAATAAGCGGCATAAAGCACCTGCATTTTTATTTTACGATGGCGAGATACATGGTCGGCGGCATATATATCTTTTTCAAGGGGATTTTCATACTGGATGCGGGGCTTTTTGCTTTCAATCTGGACGACGTGCCGAAGCAGTACGCAATGCTTTACCTGATAGGCGGCCTTGCAATCGCCGGCGTTATCGGCATCATGCATGCCATGGAGGTCCGAAAGCTGGAGTCCGGGAAATGGAAGAGCCTGCTGGCGCAGGGCATAATCCAGATATCGGTCGCTATCGTGTGCCTGTTCTTCCTGGGCGACCAGGATATGCTGACGCTCGTATACGGCCTCGGCCTGCTGCATTCCGGAATCATGCGGATTATGACGTCATTCCGGAAGACGGCGATTGTGTATGTGAAGTGATTTCTACTTCATACTTTTTGGCAAAAAATGGCAGGAGAGGGAACGTCCTTGCGATGCCATCTGGCATTTTGGCGCAAAATGGCAAAAAAATCGCAGGAGAGGAAACGTCCTTGCGATGTCATCTGGCATACTGGGTTGCTCCCTGGCATTTTAAGCGTATTGTGCGCATACGTTACAAACTTCTGCGAATCATCCCTGTCATTCTGAGTGTTAGAGAAGAATCTTTATTTTGGAAGCCTTGCCTCACGCTCAGGATGACGAGAATTCAGAGTGTCTGCTAAGTAGCGAAAAATGTTGAAAGGAACTCGTATGTATATAATAGTAGGACTCGGCAACCCAGGCAGCCGGTACGAAGGCACCCGCCACAACATGGGTTTCGATGTAATCGACCGCCTTGTCGTCACCAACAAGGTTCCCCAAGCGGGCAGGAAGTTCCACGCCCTGTATGGGATGGGCGTAATCGGCGGACAGAAAGCCATCCTGGCGAAGCCCCTTACCTATATGAACCTGAGCGGAACATGCGTCCGAGAGCTCATCGACTACTATAAGATCGACCCCGCCCAGGAACTTATCGTAATCAGCGACGACATCGCCCTGGATCCCGGTCGAATCCGCATCCGCAAGAAGGGGTCCGATGGCGGGCAGAATGGGTTGAAGCATATCATCCAGTGCATCGGCACCCAGGAGTTCATCCGCATACGGGTCGGTACCGGCGCAAAGCCGTCTGACTGGGACCTGGCCGACTGGGTGCTCTCCCGCTTTCCGGCCGATGAGCGGGCGCTGGTTGATGATGCGATTATCCGCGCAGCCGAGGCCGCTGCCACGATCTTGGCGGAGGGCATCGATACCGCCATGAACCGATACAACGTTAAATAAGCTGTTCGGCTCGCAGGCGGTCCGTGGGTTCGGCCCTGGGGGTTCGGCTCATGG
>JAUMWM010000153.1:0-2592 GCA_030529705.1 Lachnospiraceae bacterium | reverse complement strand
AAATTTTGACCCAAAAGGACCATCCCCGTGGGCCGAAAAAATTCGACCCAAAAGGACCGTCCCCGCGGGCCGAAAGAGCCGAAACACGAAATTCAGATTGACGAACATGAAATCAAAAACCACAGAAGAAATCATCACCACAGGGCTCACCGAAGAGGAAGTCGCCAGCCGGATGCAGGAAGGGCTGGTCAACGTCCAGCCCGCAAAAGGGCAAAAATCGGTCGGCCACATCATCTTTTCCCACACCGTCACTTACTTCAACCTCCTGAATCTGGCACTCGCCATCCTCGTGCTGCTGACCGGGCAGATCAAAAATGCGCTTTTCATCGGCACGGCCCTCTCGAATACCCTGATCGGCATCGTGCAGGAGCTGAAAGTAAAGAGCTTGATTGACAAGCTGCAAGTCATCACGGCGACAAAAGTTTCCGCACTGAGGGGAGGCGAAACGGTCCAAGTATCCGTAAATGATATCGTAAAAGACGACGTCATCTACCTCTCCCCCGGCGACCAGATCGTGACGGACGGCTCCGTCTTTCACTGCCACGGGTTCGAAGTCAACGAATCCATGCTGACCGGCGAGTCGAAGCCCGTCAAAAAAGCGGACGGCGACAAAGTCCTCTCCGGCAGCTTCGTCTCCGCCGGCACGGCCGTCATGCAGGTCGAAAAAGTCGGCCAGGACTGCTACGCCGCCCAGCTCGTCAGCAAGGCCGCCCACAAGAAGCGCGCCCAGTCGCAGATGCAGCGGTCCATCGGCCGCATCATCAAAGTGGTTTCCGTGGTCCTCATCCCGATCGGCCTCCTCCTCTTCCCCAGCCAGCTTGCGGCCCAGGGAGGCGACGTGAACGCCGCCATTTTGCGCACGGTCTCCGCCGTAATCGGCATGATTCCGGAAGGCCTGGTCCTCCTGACCTCCGTCTCCTTCATCCTCGGCGTCGGAAGGCTTGCGAGGAAACAGGCGCTCGTCCAGGAAATGGCGGCCATCGAATCCCTCGCGCGGGCGGACATCCTCTGTACCGACAAGACCGGCACCATCACGACCGGCGAACTAAGAGTCGAGGAAGTCATAGAATTTGGCGAAATCGACAAGGAGACAATCGGGGAAATCATAGCCCACATAAACGGGGCATTTGAAGATGCAAATGCCACCCAGGCCGCCGTCGACAAATTCTTCGGCAGGAAAACCGACTGGCAAGTCCGGGAGACGATCCCGTTTTCATCTGCCCGTAAATACAAGGCGGCGGCATTTGACGACATCGGCGATTTCGTCATCGGCGCCCCGGAGTTCCTGATTCCGGACAACAAGAAGGCCCTTCGCCTCATCAACAAATACTCCCAGCAGGGCTACCGGGTCCTGCTCCTCGGCTACTCCAGCGGCATTTGCGCCGAAAAGGACGACAAAGGGCGCATCGACCCGATGGCCGCGATCGTCATCTCCGACATAATCAAGGAGGACGCGAAGGACGTATTTGCATATTTTGCAAATGCCGGCGTCGCCGTCAAGGTCCTCTCCGGGGACAATCCCATCACCGTTTCCACCGTCGCGCTAAAGGCCGGCGTTGCGGGGGCGGAGAAATTTGTCGACGCTTCCACCCTCCCGGAAGAGACGGCCGAGCTGGCCCGGGAGATCGCGAAATACAACGTGTTCGGGCGGGTGAAGCCGGAGCAGAAGCAGGCATTTGTCAAAGCATGGCAGGAAGCCGGCAAAACGGTGGCCATGGTCGGCGACGGCGTGAACGACGTCCTCGCCATCAAAGACGCGAACTGCGGCATCGCCATGGCGGCGGGCTCCGAGGCCGCCAAGCAAGCGGCCCACATCGTGCTGCTCGACTCCGATTTCGCCTCCATGAAGGAAATCGTGAGCGAGGGGCGGACGATTATTGCAAATATCGAGCGCGTCAGCGCCCTGTACCTGACCAAGACGATTTATGCGTGCATCCTGAGCGTCCTGTTCATCTTCCTTCGGACAACTTACCCGTTCACGACGCTGCAAATGGGCTTCATCAATCTGTTCGGCATCGGCGCCCCGAGCTTTCTTCTGACGCTGGAGAAGCAGGAGGACGTCGCTTCGGAGGGCTTCCTGTCCCACGTGCTGAAGGTATCGCTGCCATTTGCCTTGACCATGGTTTCCACGCTCTTGATCGTGCAGGTCCTGAATTTCTTCTTCCCCTGGGAGGAAGAAATCTTCTCGACCTTCAACCTCCTGCTCGGAGGATTCGTCTCCCTGCTTGCCGTGGCGGAGGTCAGCCAGCCGCTTAAAGGCAGCCGGTATCGGACATTCGTAGTCGCCCTCTGCGCAGGAATATTCCTAGCCGGGATACTCTTCCTGCCCCGGTTCTACGACATCCATTCGATATTCATGTGGTGGTCGCTGCTGCTCATCCCGCTCGCGGTGCTGATCGTGATGATGGTCTACTTGTACTCAAGGCTTACGAACAAGTTCATAGTTCGGGCCTTGCGGGCGCGGCGTTGATCCGGCTCGCAGCTTCGGTTTGCGGCTTTGCTTCCGGCTTCGGCCCGGGGGGACGGTTCTTTTGGGTCGAATTTCGTCCCGCGGGGACGGTCCTTTTGGACCAAAAAATTTTGGTCCAAAAG
>JAUMWM010000399.1 GCA_030529705.1 Lachnospiraceae bacterium | reverse complement strand
TAATTCTGGACATGATGACGAAGAACCGGGAGCTTGTGTAAAATGAGCCCGCGGGACGAAAATTTTTGACCCAAAAGGACCGTCCCCGCGGGCTCATTTTTATACCAGCGCCTGTACGATCCTGTCAAATCCCATAAAGTGAGAAGCCTTTACCAGCACGATGTCGCCCGGGACAAGAAGGCTTGGCAGCTCCGGCAAAAGCGCCTCCACCGAGTCAAACCATCTGATGTCGGCCCGGGAACCCTCCTCCCGAAGTCCTTCCTCTATATTTTTTGAGAGTCCGCCGACCAGGATAAAGCGGTCAATCGGAAGCCCTCCGGCATAAGTGCCGACCTCCCGATGCAGGGCAGCCTCGTCCTCCCCGAGTTCCCCCATGTCGCCGAGTATCGCCGTGCATTTCCCCTCCGCATCTCCCAGGACGCTGAGGGAAGCCTTCATGGACATCGGATTTGCGTTATAGCAGTCATCAATGACCGTGTATTTGTCCGTCTCCACTATGTGGAAGCGCCCGCTGAGGGATTCGAGGCTCTCGATACCTGCCTTGATCTCCTCATCCGTCAGGCCATAGAGAGATCCGACAGCAGCGCCCGCCAGGGCATTCATCACCATATGCCGTCCCGGAACCGGAACCGTGACATCAAAAGACCTGTCATCAATATTAATTGTACAGGCGGTCCCTTTCAGGCCCTGTGGCTGTACATTGTCCGCATAGACCCTCAGGCGAGGATTCATCCCGTAAAAAACCGGCGCCCTCCCATGAACCTGGTCCACACGGCAGAGCTTGTCGTCATCGCCATTCAGAACGACGGTGCCATTTGCAAAATCCACATATTCAAAACACTCCGTCTTGGCCTCGAACACGCCGTCCCTATCTTTCAGGTACTCCAGATGGCATGTGCCGATATTCGTTATGACCATGGTATTCGGCCTCGCGGTCCTTGCCAGATCCGTCATCTCCCCGAAATGGCTGATGCCCATCTCGAGCACGGCGATATCATGCTCCTCCGTAATTCGGAAAATGGTGAGGGGAAGGCCGAGATTGTTATTGAAATTGCCCGCAGTCTTTAAAACGTTATACTTTTGGGAGAGCACCGCGGCGACCATCTCCTTGGTCGATGTCTTGCCAACGGACCCCGTGATCCCGACGACCGGGATTTTTAGCCCCATGCGGTAGAACTCCGCAATTCTCTGTATGGCGATATCCGTCCGTTTCACCTTGATACAGGCAAATCCCTCCGCTGCGTCTTCCCGCTCCGTCAGCGTAAGAAGGGCGCCGCCCTCCATGACCTGCGGAATAAAGGCATGGCCGTCAAATTTCGCCCCCTTCATGGGGATATAGAGACAGCCTTTCGTGACAGTGCGGCTGTCCGTCGTCACGGCGGTCACTTCCCGCCCGAGGATATTTTCACAGTTAATCATCGTTCCGCCGCAGGCTTTCGCGATGTTTTCCGGAGTCATACTCTTCATATTGTAATTCCTTCTATAAGCAATATTTCTAACATAACTACTCAGCGTCCCTTGTCATTCTGAGCGCCAGCGAAGAATCTTTTCTATTTCGCATGTGTTACGCTTATGATCCTTCGCTTACGCTCAGGATGACAAACCGCTTAACTACTCAGCGTCCCTTGTCATTCTGAGCGCCAGCGAAGAATCTTTTCTATTTCGCATGTGTTACGTTTAAGATCCTTCGCTTACGCTCAGGATGACAAAGATTCAGACTA
>JAUMWM010000152.1 GCA_030529705.1 Lachnospiraceae bacterium | reverse complement strand
CGCCCCACAAACTGCCCACCCACACCCCCCCCGCCCCCGCGGGCCGAACTGGGGGCAAGCCAATAAGCCAAATTCACTCACCCTTCTGCCAGGCCTTCCAGTCGAACACCGCATTCACCGCGCTGATTGCCACCTCGGCCATCTCCGCATCCGGTTCCCTGGTTACCAGCCCCTGCAGGGCAAGCCCCGGCGCCGCAAGGGCGCACACCGCCGGATTGTCACTAGATCCGGCCACGCGCAAAAATTCGTAAGAAACGCCGGCGATAACCGGCACCAGAAGAAGTCTCAGCCCAATCCGCATAAGCGGAGACGTGATCCCGAACAACCCCAGAATCAGGAAGGAGATGACGGAAATCACGACGACGATCAGCAGGAAGCTCGTCCCGCACCTCTTGTGCCGCCTAGAGGCCTTCAGGACATTTTCCACATTGAGTTCCCAACCGTTCTCGATACAGTTGATGCACTTGTGCTCCGCCCCGTGATACGCAAACACTCTCTGGATATCCTCCATCCTGGAAATCAAGAACATGTACAGGAGGAAAATGACTATCCGAAGCAAAGCCTCCGCCAGAGAGACCGCAACCTCCGGCATTCCTGCCTTTCTAAGCAAAGATGCCAGGAAATAGGGAAGTATGACAAAAAGCCCGATGGAAAAACAGATGGAAATGAAGACGGTCACCGTCAGCAGGATTTTCCATGTCCTGTCCGCCTTTTCGGGGTTCTCCTCTTTTTTTGCGGCTTCCTCTTCGTCTTCCGCAGCAAATTCCGCAGACCACATCAGCGATCCGGTTCCCACCACGAGGGAATCCACGAAAGCTACAATGCCTCTTAAGATCGGAATCTTTCGGAAAGAGGCAAATGGAATCACGCTTTTAAACGGCTCCGTCTTCATCTCTATTGTGTGGTCAGGCTTTCGGACGGCGACGGAATACCTGTCTCCGTTTCGCATCATGATGCCTTCCATGACGGCCTGGCCGCCGATATTTGACGATTTCTGCATGTCGATCACATCCTTTAAAAGTAAAAGAGACGGCGCATATGCTCCGTCTCTGGAATATTCATTTGCCCGGGTACTGTCACAAAATAACTCCGCCCTCTGACGAATTCATTTTGCGCCTGCGCCTTACTTGCCCATATTGTATTTCTTGTTGAAACGTTCAATACGTCCGCGAGCCTTGATGGCTTTCTGCTGGCCCGTGTAGAACGGATGGCACTTGGAGCAAATTTCCACGTGGATGTCTTTCTTCGTTGAGCCTACAGTAAATGTATTCCCACAGTTGCAGGATACCGTGGCCTGGTAATAATTCGGATGGATTCCTTCCTTCATTTCACTCACCTCTTTATGATTACATATTCTGAAATATTATTCGCCTTTTTGTACAAGACAGCGATTAAGATTCTAACATACCGACAGAACCTATGCAAGTGTTTTTTTATGCCTTCGGATTAAAATGCCCATTTCTGTCACTTTTTACGCCGCCTGCTTTTCTTTGTCATCCTGAGCGCAAGCGAAGGATCTTTCCCATAAAGTTTCCGCCGGTGGCAAAGAGCTTTTGCATCGGAATCATTTATTACGATTCTTTCCCCCACTTCGCCAGGACCTGGTTCACCACCTGGTCGTTCGTGGGGTATTTTGCAAATGCATTCAGAATCGACTCAACCGCATCCTCAGGTTTCAGCCCGTTCATATGGCGCCTCATAATATCTACGGCCTTGTATTCCTTCGGGGTGAGCAGGAGATCCTCCCGCCTGGTGCCGGACTTTACGATATCGATGGCCGGAAATACGCGCTTCTCCTGGAGCTTCCTGTCCAGAATCAGTTCCATATTGCCGGTTCCCTTAAATTCCTCATAGACAACGTCATCCATCTTGCTGCCCGTATCCACGAGGGCAGTGGCAAGAATCGTGAGGCTTCCGCCCTCGCGCATGTTCCTGGCTGCGCCGAAGAACCTCTTCGGCATGTGGAGCGCAGCCGGATCAAGGCCGCCCGACAGAGTCCTGCCGCTGGGCGGGACTGTCAGGTTATAAGCCCTGGCAAGCCTGGTGATGGAATCCAGCAGGATCACGACATCCTTCTTGTGCTCAACAAGGCGCTTCGCCCGCTCGATGACCATCTCGGAAACCCTTTTGTGGTGTTCCGGAAGCTCGTCGAATGTCGAGTATATGACTTCAACGTTCTCTCCCACTACGGATTCTTTAATGTCCGTCACTTCCTCCGGCCTTTCATCGATCAGAAGGATGATGATATAGGCACCCGGATTGCCGGAGATAATCGATCTGGCAACGTCTTTTAAGAGCGTCGTCTTACCTGCTTTCGGCGGGGAGACGATCATGCCTCGCTGGCCTTTTCCAATCGGAGCTATCAGGTCAACAATCCGGACCGCCCTGGTTCCGCCGGGCCTCTCCAGCCGTATCCTCTCATTCGGGAAGATGGGGGTCATGTTCTCGAAGACCATTCTCCTGCGGCATTCCTCCGCCGGCAGGTCATTGACGGAATTTACATAGAGAAGGGCGCCATATTTCTCCCCCTGGGCCTTTTCCCGCTTATTGCCGGAGACAATGTCGCCCGTCTTCAGGTTAAAGCGCCTGATCTGGGACGGCGAAACATAGACATCGTCCTCTCCCGGAAGATAGTTCGCGCTGCGCAAGAAACCAAACCCGTCCTGCATGACTTCCAGAAGCCCACAGACCTGCTTTCCGGTGTCGCCGGGGATGCCGCTAAACTTCGGCTTGTCTCCATCCTCTTCCGAGTAGTCCTTCTGGTCCTCCTGCAGCCCTTCTGCGTCTGAATCCGCCTCGGAATAGGTGATGCCGCCTTCGTCGTACGCCTCTCCATCGTTCGAGGCATCCTTGCCGGCATCCGCTTCGCCATCCGACGTCCCCTCGCCTTCCCGAAGAGAACCGGTTTCTTCTGCGACCTTATTGCTTTCGTCCTCGTACAGGGAAACCTCCACCATGCCTTCCCCATTGTCTGCTTCTTTCGGGTTCTCACTCCTTTCCTGTTCATCAAGTTTCAGCATGGCGTCAATCAGTTCCCCTTTCTTGAGGGAATAATACGCATTCACGCCCCTTGACTTGGCCAGTTCGCGGAGAACCTTCACTCCGAGAGTCATGTACTTTTCTCTTGTCATTTCATTTGTCATATTCTAATACCTTTATAATCTTTTTTGCCGTTTTATGTGTACTTCTTCCAACTTCCTGGAGCCAATAAGAGCAGCACTGGGAAGAGCTCTAGCCTGCCCGCAAGCATATCAAAAATCAGGATGCATTTGGAAAATCCTGAATAGAACGAGTAGTTCTGCGTGGGACCCACCATCGCAAGGCCCGGACCGATATTGTTGAGCGTTGCGGATACCGCTGTGAAATTTGTTGTAAAATCGTGATTATCAACGGAGACCAACAGAATGGACAGGATCATAACCATAAAATATATTGCAACGAATACATTCGTATTTCTCACCGTCTCATGCGCAACCGGCACCCCGTCAAATTGAATTTTCTTGATATAGCGGGGGTGGATGATATTTGTCAGTTCCTTCCGTACCCCTTTTAATACGATGACGAATCGGGAAACCTTCATTCCGCCGCCGGTCGAACCGGCGCAGGCTCCCATCATCATCAGTATGAGGAGAATCGTCTTGCTGAATTCGGGCCATCGGTCAAAGTCATAGGTTGCATAACCGGTCGTGGTAATGATCGTTCCAACCTGGAATGCCGCATGGCGCACAGTCTCCTCCAATGTCCCATACATTCCCCGCACGTTGATGACGATGAGGAGGATGGATGCGAGAATGATTCCAAGGTAAGCCCTGACTTCCGTCATATTGACTGCCATGCGGAACTTTTTAGCCATCAGGTAAAAGTAGAACTGGAAGTTGATACCGCAGGCGATCATAAAGAATGTGGTGATGTTCTGGAGAACGGGGGAATATCCTATATAGCCGGTATTCTTTACGGAAAAGCCTCCCGTGCCGACCGTGCCGAACGTATGGCAGACGGCCTCGAAAAGCGGCATGCCGAACATCCACAGCATGAGCATCTCGATGATGGTAATGGCTAAATAGATTCCATACAAAATGACTGCGCTGTCCCGGATTTTCGGCACGAACTTGCCCACGACAGGACCAGGGCTTTCCGCCCGCATCAGGTTGAACGTGGAGCCGCCGAGGAGCGGTACGACCGCCAGCATAAAGACAAATATACCCATGCCGCCGACCCAGTGCGTGAAGCTCCGCCAGATCAGCGAACAGTGGTTCAGGGATTCCACTTCCGGCAAAATGGAAGCTCCCGTCGTCGTGAAGCCGGAGACCGTTTCGAATACGGCATCCAGATAATTCGGGATATCCCCGCACATCGTGAAGGGAACCGCCCCAATCAGTGACATGACGAGCCAGGCGAGGGCGACTACGACGAAGCCCTCTCTGGCATAAACTTTCGTATTTTGGGGTTTCTTGTGGGTGAGCGCCACCCCCAGAATAAAGGAGATGGCCGCTGTAGCCAGAAAGCACCATCCGGCATTTTCCCTGTAAAGAACGGCCGTCGCGCAGGGAAGGAGAAGCAATGCGCCCTCGATTCTGAGAATCCACCCCAGAATAAAAATGACTATACCATAATTCACGGCAAACTCAGCCCCCTCGCATCAGCTTTCAAGAATATCATCCAGATTCGTAATTTTATGTTCGCAAAGAGCGACCAGAACGACCGTGTCCCCAACCTGCATGGAATCCGAACCGCTCGGCGTGAAAAGGCGCGATTCCCGGAAGATCTTCGCAATGAGGATATTGCTTTTCAGGCGCAGTTTCTGGAGAGGCACGTTGCATGCCTTGCATTTCTCCCCGATATGGAACTCCATAACTTCCGCATTGGAGTCGGGAAGCTTATACAGATTCTCCATCTCGCTCCCGACGGAGGCCTGCATGGCCCGTACGAATTGGAGGATATAATCCGCCGTGATCTCTTTCGGGTTGACAATGGTTCCCAGATTCAGCCCCGCGACAACATCTGTGAACGATATTTTCGTGATTTTGGTGACAAGCTTGACATTCGCCCTCGAGACGCTCTTGGCAAACAGGCCTATCATGATGTTCTGTTCATCCATCCCCGTGAGGGTCGTAAACCCCTCGACCTCCTCGATTCCCTCTTCCAGAAGCAAATCTTCGTCGATGCCGTCCCCATGGATAATTTCCGCCCTCGGCAGAAGGTCGGACAATTCTTCGCATCTTGCCTTGTCCTTCTCAATGATCTTGACGCTGATCCCATCCGTTATCAGTTGCTTGGCAACATAATATGTCACCTTGCCTCCTCCGACGATCATGACGTTTTTGACCCTGTTCGTCTCGATTCCAATCTTGCTGAAGAATTCATGGGCTTTCCCCTGGCCTGTCACGATGGACAGGACGTCGCCGGCCCGGACAACGAAATCGCCGGAGGGAATCGTGACCTGCCCGCCCCTTCGAACCGTAACGACCAGGACATCAGTATGGAGCTTGGAGTGGATATACGAAAGCGGCTTGCCGACCAGCTTGCTGCCTTCCGGAAGGTGGAACGTGAGGAGTTCGATGTTGCCTTTCGCAAATGTTTCAATGTCGATAGCAGACGGAAAACGAAACGCCCTCGCTATTTCCGAGCCGGCCGCCATCTCCGGATTGATGACCATCGCAAGGCCGAAGCCTTTGCGGAAGAATTCCACTTCGCTGTTATACACGGGATTCCTGACCCTGGCAATCGCCCTGAGGTTTCCGGTCCGCCGTCCGATCAGGCAGCAAAGAAGATTCTTCTCGTCCGAATCCGTCACCGCAATCAGGATATCCGCAGTCTCTACGCCGGCTTCCTTCAAATCTCCGTAACTCGAAGCATCGCCTTCCAGCGCAAGGACGTCATAACCGGAGGACATGGCGCGAAGCTTTGCCGCATCCTTATCCATAACCGTAATGTCATGTCCTTCCATGCTGAGCTGCTTGGCAAGCGTCCCGCCGACCTTGCCGCATCCAACAATTATAATATTCATAGGAAATTCTCCTGTCGGTGTGCAAATATGCGGCCGAAGGGAGTCGAACCCTCACGCCTCGCGGCACAGGAACCTAAATCCTGCACGTCTGCCAATTCCGTCACGGCCGCACGACACCAGTAGATGTGAGTTTGCACGCTTTGCAGAATTCGGACGAACCCCAAGGATTCATCCATAAATAATACAGCTTAAAGCAGATATCTACATGTGAATCCAAGCGTACAAAGTGAGTATACCACATCGGAATACCTTGTACAAGGGAGAGTGTACAGTTATCGGATGATTTATTTCGCTGTCACCATGCTATTTCACGCCCCCACGCCGAATTCGTCTGTGCTTGTGATAAATTGAGCGTCATCCTGAGCGTAGCGAAGGATCTTTAACCATCAACAGCAGTTTTATGTAAAATATCCTAAGCGTGATAAATTGTGTGTCA
>JAUMWM010000151.1 GCA_030529705.1 Lachnospiraceae bacterium | reverse complement strand
CCCCGCGGGCCGAAATTCGTTGCTATAAAGCAGCTTTCGTGGTATATTTACAAAATGTGTAAAACCTGATAGAAAATGGGGACTAAATATGGTAGCTGTCATTGATTATGATGCGGGGAATACAAAAAGCGTGTTGAAAGCCTTTCGGTATCTCGGGCAGGATGTGGAACTCACGAGGAATCCGGACGTCATCCTGTCGGCCGACCATGTCGTGCTGCCAGGGGTGGGGGCGTTCGGCGATGCCATGGGGCGCCTTGCGGACTATGGCCTGGTGGATGTGGTGAAGGACGTTGCCGATGCCGGCATTCCGCTTCTTGGAATTTGCCTTGGCCTCCAACTGTTTTTTGAGAGCAGCGAGGAGAGCCCCGGAGTTGCGGGGCTGGGCCTTTTAAAAGGGACAAATGTGCGCTTCACCGAGAAGGATGGATTTAAGATTCCTCAAATAGGATGGAACAGCCTGCACATAAAGAACGGAGGGAGGCTGTTTGATGGCATAGAGGAGGGGGCGTTCGTCTACTTCGTGCATTCCTATCATGCCGTAGCTTTGGACGAGGAAGTTGTGAAGGCGACTTGCAGCTATTCGGATGTGGCGACCGCATCGGTTGAGAAGGGGAATGTTTTTGCCTGCCAGTTCCACCCGGAGAAGTCGGGGGACGTGGGTCTTAGACTTCTGAGGAATTTTTTAGGGATTTGTAGGGAGGCGGCATGCTGACGAAAAGAATTATTCCGTGCCTGGATGTAAATGCGGGCAGGGTGGTCAAAGGCGTAAATTTTGTGGATTTGAAGGATGCCGGAGATCCGGTTGAAATTGCGAAAGCATATGACCGGGAAGGCGCGGATGAACTGGTGTTCCTCGATATCACGGCCTCTTCGGATAACCGGGAAACAGTCGTTGATATGGTGGAGAGGGTTGGAGACCAGGTCTTCATTCCGTTCACGGTCGGGGGCGGCATCCGAACAGTCGATGACATGAGGAAGATTCTCCGGGCGGGGGCGGACAAGATTTCTGTAAACTCCGCTGCGATTGATAATCCGGATTTGATTCAGGAGGGCGCGGAGAAGTTTGGCAGCCAGTGCATCGTCCTGGCGATTGACGCGAAGAAACGGAAAGATGCCGACGGCTGGACCGTCTATAAGCACGGCGGCCGGATTGATACGGGCCTTGATGCCGTGGAGTGGGCAAGAAAAGGCGTTGAACTCGGAGCAGGGGAAATTCTCCTGACTTCGATGGACGGCGATGGAACGAAGAACGGGTATGACCTGGGTCTGACGAGGGCCATCTCGGATGCAGTCGGAGTCCCGGTCATCGCTTCCGGAGGCGCAGGTACGATGGAGCATTTCGTGGAAGCCGTCACGGAGGGCGGGGCGGATGCGGCATTGGCAGCTTCCCTGTTCCACTATAAGATCATGACGATATGGGAAGTGAAAGAGTACATGCGCGGCAGGGGCGTGGATGTGCGGCTGTAATATTAGGAGGATAGGAGACAATCATGGCTCTGACGGGGGAATGGGAAGCGGCGCTGAAGCCGGAATTTGGCAAGCCGTATTATGCCAGTCTGTACAAAACGGTCATTCGGGAATATAGAACGAAGGTGGTTTACCCTCCGAGCAGCGACGTGTTCAACGCGTTCAACTTCACTCCGCTCGAAAAAGTGAAGGTAGTCATTCTCGGCCAGGATCCTTATCACGGACCGGGACAGGCGAACGGCCTGTGCTTTTCCGTCCACAAGGATGTCCGAATCCCGCCATCGCTTGTCAATATCTACAGGGAACTGAACAGCGACTTGGGCCTTCCGATCCCGGATAACGGGGATCTCACGCCGTGGGCCAAGCAGGGCGTCCTTCTACTGAACACGGTCCTGACCGTGAGGGCGCATGAAGCAAATTCCCATCGCGGCATCGGATGGGAAGAGTTTACGGATGCCTGCATCAAGGTTCTGGCCGACCAGGATCGGCCGCTCGTCTTCATCTTGTGGGGGACGCCGGCAAGGCGGAAGAAAGCGCTTATCCACAACCCGAAGCACTTTATCGTGGAGTCGCCGCATCCGAGCCCTTTTTCGGCACATAACGGCTTTTTCGGGAGCAGGCCTTTTTCAAAGACAAATGCATACCTGGAGTCAGTCGGACTGGAGCCGATAGATTGGGAAATCCGTAGCGAGTGTTGAAATACCATCACTGTTAAAATGCAATTGACCTGTACAGTTTGGCTGGAAGTTTGTCATCCTGGACGTAAACGAAGCATTTTTCTGCACAACAGATACAAATCATAAATAAACATTTTTTATACAATTCTTAATTGAAGGAAAGCGATATGGCAGAAAAAAAAGGGGCGGTCGTAAGGCAGGCCGCCTTTCTTATGGCGGCACAGTTAATTTGCAGCGTGGTCGGCCTTCTCTACAGAAGCCCGCTTCACCTGATCATGGGAGACGTGGGGGATGGCTATTACACCTATGCGTATGAATGGTACACCATCATACTCCTTATTTCTTCCTATAGTATACCGATGGCGATTTCAAAGGTCATGGCGGAGCGGCTCGCGCTGGGCCAGTATAAAAACGCGCAGAAAGTATTTCACGGCTCGCTGCTTTACGTCCTTTTCGTAGGCGGCATCGGTGCATCGGTCGCCTTCTTTGGCGCACCGCTTTTCTTGACGGCCACCCCGGACGCTGTCCTGGCCCTGAGGATCCTGGCACCCACCATCCTCCTGTCCGGCTTTTTGGGCTGCCTCCGCGGATACTTCCAGGCCCGCAACAATATGATGCCGACGGCGGTTTCCCGCGTCATTGAGCAGATATTAAATGCAATTATGTCCGTATTTGCCGCATGGCTTCTTACGAGGCCTTACCTTGGTCATGAGAACCTTACGGGCAAATACGGTGCTGCCGGCGGAACCATCGGGACCGGCTCGGGCGTAGCGATCGGCATTGTTTTCATGCTGATCGTATATATGAAGAATCGGACGGGGTATTTGTCCAAAATATCGGAGGATGCCACGAGGAAGACGGAGAGCTATCCGGATGTTTTCAAGGTGATATTCCTAATGGTGACGCCTATTATATTTGCCACATGTATCTACAATGCGACGGCAATCGTTGACCAGAATATTTTCAGCTACTCCATGATGGCGAGAGGGGCGGACGCGATGGAAATAAGCCGCCAGTACGCCCTGTTCGGATACCGTTTTAAGCCGATCATCAACATTCCGATTGCCCTTTCCTCCGCAACCTCGACGGCCCTGATTCCGGCGGTCGCGACGGCGATGGCCTCGAACAACAAGCAGGACGCGAGGGATAAGATCAACGAGTGCATGCGGCTCTCCACGTTCCTGGCGATACCGGCGGCGGTGGGACTGTGCGTCCTTTCTTACCCCGTCATCCGGATCCTGTATCCGACCGGCGATGTGAAGGGGGCGGCCATGCTACTCTCGCTGGGATCCGTATCGGTCATCTTTTACAGCCTTTCGACCGTCACGAACGGAGTCCTGCAGGGGCTGGGGCATCCGTCCGTCCCGGTGAGGAATGCCGCGACGGCGTTGGCGATCAACGCGGCGGCGGCATTTGTATCCGTAAGATACCTTGGCATGGGGGCGACGGGCGTGCTGCTCGCAACCGTCCTCTACGCTTATACGGTCATGTTCCTGAATGCCAGAGCGCTGAGGAAGATTCTGGGCTACAGGCACAATGTCCGCAGGCTTTTCTTCGTGCCGCTTCGGGCAGCCCTTGCCATGGGGGTCGTGGTCGGGCTTATTTACTGGGTCCCGAGCAAGCTTTTCCCGAACATTTTCGGGAGATATATCATAAGCGCAGCCTTGACGATGGTCGCCGTCTTGTTCGGGGTCGTTGTATATACAGTTCTCTATACGAAGTCAACCGGTATGACGGATGATGACATCAGAAGGCTGCCGATGGGGACGAAAGTGCTGTGGATGCTTAAAGTTTTCCATTTGCGATGAATAAGATTTCGTTGCATTTGGGACGCGTCGGTACTATAATGAATCCAATTTGGCTTTATTGATTTAAAGGACTGAACTTAAAAGGAGTGTATCAAAGTGGGAGAGAAGAAACTCATGCTCGGAAACGAAGCGATAGCCCGCGGCCTCTGGGAAGCCGGCGTTAAAGTCGCATCAGCATATCCGGGAACGCCGAGCACGGAAATCAGCGAAAACCTAGTAAAGTACAAGGATGACTTATATTGTGAATGGGCGCCGAACGAGAAAGTTGCGGCGGAAGTGGCATTCGGAGCTTCCGTGGCCGGCGTTCGTTCCTTTGCATGCATGAAAATGGTCGGCTACAATGTCGCTGCCGACCCAGTCTATTCGGCCGCCTATTCCGGCGTCGGACGGGGCATGGTCCTGACCGTGGCCGATGACCCCGGTCTCTACAGCTCGCAAAACGAGCAGGACACCCGGGCCGTCTCTAAGGCCGCCCAGATTCCGGTTCTGGAGCCGTCGGACAGCCAGGAGGCCAAGGACTTCACGAAGCTGGCTTTCGAGATTAGCGAGAAGTATGACAAGCCGGTCGTTCTTCGCACGACGACCCGTCTTGCCCACTCCCAGGGGCTTGTGGAATTATGCGGCCGCGAGGAAGTTGAGGACAAGCCGTATGAGACAAATATCGCCAAGAACGTCATGCTTCCCGCAAATGCCATCCGCCGTCACGCCGTTGTCGAGGAGATGATGGACAAATTGGCGGAAGACGCATGTTCCATGGAAATCAACAGGATGGAGATTCGGGACACGAAGGTTGGCTTTATCACGAGCGGCATCCCCTATCTGTACGTCCGGGAAGCCATGCCGGAAGCTTCGACCTTGAAGCTCGGCCTGGTGCATCCGCTGCCGAGGAAACTGATTGAGGAATTTGCTTCCAAAGTTGACCGCGTGATTGTATTTGAAGAACTCATGCCAGTCATCGAGGAGCAGGTGAAATCCTGGGGGATCGCATGCGATGGCAAGAATATTTTCACGAAACTTGGCGAATATTCGGCAAATATGATCCGCGAGCGGGTTCTCGGACAGGCAATCGAGGCAAAGCCGGCCGCAAATATCCCGAACCGGCCGCCCATTCTCTGTCCAGGATGCCCCCACAGGAGCACGTTCTGGGCCCTCAAGCGCTTAAAGCTCCATGTGGCAGGCGATATCGGTTGCTACACACTCGGCGCAGTCGCCCCGCTCTCCACAATCGAGACCTGCCTGTGCATGGGTTCTTCCATCTCGTCTCTCCACGGCATGGGAAAGGCGAAGGGAGAGGATTATCTGAAAAACTGGGTCTGCGTGATCGGCGACTCCACCTTCATGCACACAGGGGTCAACTCGTTAATGAACATGGTCTATAACCAGAGCCATGGGACGGTCATCATTCTGGATAACCGCATCACGGCCATGACGGGCCATCAGGACAATCCCGCAACAGGCAAGACGCTCATGGGAGAGACTGTGCCGGCCATAGATTTTGAGAAGTTCTGCCATGGTCTTGGCATTGAGAACGTTTTTACGGTGAACGCCCTGGATCAGGCTGCGATGATGGAGGCCATTAAGAGGGAAGTGGCCGCAGACCACCTTTCAGTCATCGTTGCAAAAGCCCCGTGCGCCCTTATCAGGGAGGCCAGGACCAACAGGAAGTGTGTGCCGGTTCCGGACAAATGCGTCCACTGCGGCGCCTGCGCCCGCCCAGGTTGCCCGGCTCTCACGCGGAATGCGGACGGAACGATTTCGATAGATGCTACGATGTGCAACGGCTGCGGCCTGTGCCGCCAGCTCTGCCGTTTTGACGCGATTAAGGAGGTAGAGTGATGGAGACCAGAAATATTATGATCGTCGGCGTAGGCGGCCAGGGAACCCTGATTGCCAGCCGGATTTTGGGCGGCATCGCCCTGACGGCGGGATACGATGTGAAGGTATCCGAGGTCCATGGGATGGCGCAGAGAGGCGGGTCGGTCGTTACATTTGTCCGGTACGGCGACAAGGTAGAGGAGCCGATCGTCGAGGAGGGCTGCGCGGATGTGCTGATCGCGTTCGAGCGGCTCGAGGCCAAGAGGTATGCGCATTTCCTGAAAAAGGACGGGGTGCTGATCGTCAATGATACGAGGATTGATCCCATGCCGGTCGTCATCGGGGCGGCTGAGTATCCGGAGAATATCATAGAGGATATCGCTGAAAGCCATACGGTTTACAGGGCTGATGCCACGGCGATTGCGAAGGAGCTTGGGAATCCCAGGTGCTTCAACGTCGTGATACTCGGCATGGCGGCCCGCCATATGGACTATAAAGTCGAGGATTGGCACGATATCATCGAGCGTACGGTGAAACCGGCGACGGTCGAGGTGAACAAGAAGGCGTTCGACGCAGGATATAATTTATGAGTTGCTATGGGCTTAAGGGAGGCTTGCCGACCTTAAGCCCATTTCGGCCTGCGTGGTCGATTTCGGCCCGCGGGGACGGTCCTTTTGGGTCAAAAAA